>JAITLH010000354.1 GCA_031277995.1 Deltaproteobacteria bacterium | reverse complement strand
GCCGCCCGGCCCTTTTGCGGGAATAGCCCGCTGGGATGGCGCTGGATAAACAAAATTATCCCCACCATGATGAGAATCTTGGCCATGATGGCCCCGTTTATGGGTTCTATGAACTTGTTGGCCATGCCGATGATAAGGCCGCCCAGGAAAGTGCCCCAGAGGTTGCCCACTCCGCCAAACACGACCACCATGAAAGAATCGACTATGTAACTCTGGCCCAAGTTGGGCCCGACGTTAGTAAGCTGGCTTAAGGCCACCCCGGCCATGCCGGCCACCCCGGACCCCAAAACGAAGGTAAAGGTGTCAACCCGCCGGGAATTGACGCCCATGGCCTGGGCCATGGCCCGGTTTTGGGTGACGGCCCTAACCTCCAAGCCGAGCCTGGTCCGTTTCATGACCAGGTTAATCATCAAAAAAACCACCAGGCAAAAGCCAATGATGTAGAGCCGACTGTAAGTTACCGTCAAATGATCGGAGAGATACAGTAAGCCGCTCATGAATTTGGGCGTCTCCACGCTACGGTTATTTGAGGAAATGAAGATTTTTACGGCCTGCTGCAAAACCAAGCTGACCCCGTAAGTGGCCAAAAGCGTTTCCAAGGGGCGGCTATAGAGATAGCGTATGATGGAGAGTTCCAAAATGGCCCCAACCAAACCGGTCACGACAAAGGAAACGGGAATGGCCAAAATCAAGGCCAATCCCGCCTGCCCGGGCAACAAACTCTGGAGGGCCCAAACCGTGTAAGCGCCCAACATGACCATCTCGCCGTGGGCCATGTTGATGACCCCCATGACCCCAAAGGTTATGGCCAAGCCGATCCCGATCAAAACCAAAACCGAGCCTAAACTAAGGCCAAAAAAGACCGTCTCAAAAAATGCGATGTGCTGCAACTTGTTGTCTTGCCTGGCCATGGCCGCCGCCGCCACTTTGGCGATCTCGGGGTTTTCGCTCTCCGCGTAGGCCCTCATATACTCCCTGGCCTCGGGCGTGAGATTGTCGCCCAAAAAATTTAGGGCCGAGATTAATTCCCCCTCCGAAGCCCCCTTATCCTGAAGGGCGTCGATGGCCAAGATCTTTTCGTAGCTACGGATAACCTCCCCGTCGCTTTCCTTGGCCAAAAGTTCCCCAATCAAGGCCGGATCGACCTTTTTGGACGAAACCAGCGCCGCGGCCGCCCGTCGCCTTACCCCCAAATCCGGGCTTAGTAAGGTCCGGTTATTGATGATGGAAACCAAGCTCTCCCGCTGCCGGTTATTGATCCCGACTTTTCTAAGATTGAGCCCCCCGATGTCCCCAATGGCCGCCCCGCTTAATAAGTCCCTATGGCCGCCCTCCGAATCGACCAGATACAAAGACTTAGCGCCCCTGTCGGCCATTAAGCGCCCTTCCAAAAGCGCCCTCAAAAGTTCCGTGGCCGCGTCCGACCGATCTTCGGCCACGGCCGCTATGGCCGCGTCCCGATCGTTAACCTTGGAGCTAACCAAACTCTCGATGACCGCCTCACAAAGACTGGCGATCGAATCCTCCGGCCGTTCCCCGGCCGGGTCAAGCGCCTCGGGGACCACTCCTTCGGGGACCAACGCCTCGGGAACTGGCCCCTCCTGCCCAATCCCGGCCAAACCCTCAAGGCCATCTTGGGCCTTGGCCAGGGGACTGGCCAAGCCCAATAGGGCCCAGAAAAGGAGGGTTGGGACCAGGAGGCGACTAAACCTGGGCATTTTTCTTAAGCGCGTCACGATAATCGTCAATTTCAGCCAATACCCTTAAACGAAAGGCAAAAGGGCCTAGCCCTTTCGAGAAAGTCGGATTGTTTCGGGCTTTTTGGAAGCGAAACCGTTTTTGTGATTACCAAAAAATAAACATTCATGGCTAGGTTTAAAAGTTGATGTTCTTTACGCTTTTTTAAAACGCGAAAATAGTTGTTGACAAAAAAACCCATATTTAGGAAACTTGTTACGGTCATGAAGGCCAACTAAGACGAACTTATTGGGCCCGGCCCGTTATTGGCCGGCCAAGGTTACCCGGTACCCTTGGTAGGTAACCCAGAATTTTTTGGGCCCCGACCGCGAAACATTTAAATTAGGCCACGAAGGTCAGTCTTCCCTTTTTTTAGCCAAAGGGGGGCTGGCTTTTTTTTGCGCCCAAAGCCAAAAGTCAGTTTCTGTTAAAATTAACCGGAAATTGTCCAATAACTTAAAACAAAGCTAAAAAGACAGTTTATTACTTAAATATTCTTATAAGTCTTTAAATAAAGCTTTAATTAATTAAAAATTCAAAAGCGCTTGGCCCCGGGCCGGCCTAATTTTTTGGCCAATTTCTTTTGGCCATTTTTGGCCATTTGGCCCTTTCTTTGGTCCTTTCTTTGGCCCTTTCTTTCGCGTCTTTTGTTTGTTTTTTTTTGCCCGGCCCAGCGAAGAACGGTTTTTTGATGCCCCGGGAGTCAACCCTTTTTAACTATTACTAACGATGGGGAGAAAAATCCATGACAAAGTTACTTAAATTTAGCGTTTTATGGCTAACCTTATTGGCCTTAATGGCCTTATCATTTCCCCAAAGGGCGTCGGCCCACGGGGTGGTTTGGCGCCAAGCGCCTTCCGACAAAACCATCACCTTGAGCTTTTTGTATTCCGACCAAACGCCCATGAAATACAGTAAAGTCCTACTCCATTCTCCCCAGGACCCCGAAGTCCCCTACCAAAGCGGGGTGACCGACGTTAACGGCGGCTTCGCTTTTATTCCCAACGTTCCGGGACTTTGGAAGTTCGCCGCCAACGATGGGCAAGGACACCTCTCTTCGGGCGAGCTCGAGGTCGTTTTCCCCGAAGTCCCCGATCCCGCCGCGGCCTCAACTAACGCGGCCGACGCGGCCCCGGCCGCCGCTAACGCCGCCCCGGAACCGGCCAAAGCCCCGGCCCTGGCCTCCGGGGGTTCCAAGTCCCCCAGTAAGGAAACCATTGGCCTGGGCCTAAGCGTCATTATCAACGTCGCTTTATTGGCCACGCTTTTGTGGAAAAAACCCAAGCCGCTTCCCAAAAACCAAGCTTAAGAGAAAAACAAATTTTTTTAACGCCAATCGTGGCCCCAAACCAAGTGTTTTTTAACGAAAAAGAAAAAAACTCGGTACGAACGTCCCCAAGGCGTGTTTATCGGTCTTAAAACTTCAGTGTTTTAGACCCATTTAGCCTCCACTGAGGCAAATTTTCGGAGGAGAAAGATGAAAAATTTTAAAACGATGACCGTTATTTTGGCTTTGGCCGCCATGGCGGTTTTGGTCATTCCCCCGGCCCTAAGGGCCCATGACATGTGGGGCACGGCCGACAATCCCACCGTTGGGCAGCCCCTAAAGGCCAACATCGGTTACGGCCATCATTACCCCACGCTTGAAAACATTCCCGATGACGAATTACCCTTCTTCCAAGTCTACGCCGTGGGGCCCGACGGCAAGATCGATCTGACTAACGGGAGCCCCAATTACGTCTACACTTCCAAAGACAACCTGGCCAAGTCCACTTACTTGGTCATCGCCGACGTTAAGCCCATTTATTGGTCCAGGACCCCCGGCGGCGACTGGAACATGAAACGCAAAGACGAGACCCCCGGGGCCACCGAATGCGGCCTTTACATCGAAGGGGCCAAAGGCATAGTCGCGGTCGATGGCGACACCTCGGCGACCTTGGCCACCAAGGCCCAGGGCCTACCCATCGAAATAGTGCCCTTAAGCCACCCCGGAACCGTTAAGCCCGGCCAAAAGCTGGTCTTGCAAGTTCTCTATCAAGGAAAACCCCTACCCGGCGCCGAGGTTAAGGCCCGCTACGGCGGCTACGCCGCCCTGGCCGGCGATACCGCCCAAGCCTACGCCGACACCACCGACCAAGACGGCAAGGTCACCTTCGTGCCCTTGGCCGCCGGCGATTGGATCGTGATCGCCCGTAACAAGACCGCTTACGAAGGCCCCGGCACCTGCGACAATACCGACTACGGCACCAGTTTGCACTTCGACATTAAGTAATCGCGTTAACATTGGGGCCGGACCCTTCCGGCCACAAGCTCAAAATTGGGGCCGGACCCTTCCGGCCCCAACCTCGCGTCAGAAGAGAGACACAAACCAGAGTGAGCGGTTCTGGTTTTTTTCTTGCTTTTCCCTTTGGTGAAATTTTTTGGACCCGGCCAAGGCCCAATGGGCCAGCGACCGGGGATTTTTTTGCCTAAAAACTAAAGGCCAAACCTTACTCGGCCGCGGCGCCTTCGGCGGCCGCCTCGGCGCCGCCGCAGGTCTTGGTTTTGTCGTTATAGTTTCCGCAGTTGATGGGATCGGTCCAGTCGGCCACGAGATCGGCCGATTCCGGCAGGTAATCCGACCAGGCGTCGCCGTCAACTTCTTTTTCGGTTTCCCAGACGACCTGGAACTGGCCGTCGGACTGGATTTCGCCGATTAAGACGGGCTTGGTGAGATGGTGATTGGGGAGGAGTTTGGCCGTGCCGCCGGAGAGATTGGGGGTTTCCAAACCCACGATGGCCTTAAGGACGGCGTCAACGTCGGTGGTTCCGGCCTTTTCCACGGCCTTAACCCAGAGATTGAAACCGATGTAGTGGGCCTCCATGGGATCGTTTGTGACCCTTTTGTCGTCTTTGATGAAGGCGTGCCAGTTTTTGATAAATTCTTCGTTGGCCGGGTTTTCGACGCTCTGGAAGTAATTCCAGGCGGCCAGGTGGCCAACCAAGGGGCCGGTGTCGATGCCGCTTAATTCTTCCTCGCCAACGGAAAAGGCCATGACGGGAATGTTGTCGGCGGTGACGTCCTGGTTAGCCAGTTCCTTATAAAAAGGCACGTTGGCGTCGCCGTTTATGGTGGAAACCACGGCCGTCTTTTTGCCCTCGCCGCCAAAGCGCTTAATCTCCGCGACAATGGACTGCCAGTCGCTGTGGCTAAAGGGGGTGTAGTTTACGATGATGTCTTCCTTGGCCACGCCCTTACTAAGTAAATAGGCTTCGTCGATCTTGTTTGAGGTCCTGGGGAAGACGTAATCGGTCCCGGCCAAGTAAAAACGCTGAACGCCGAGATCGTTTAGGAGATAATCTATGGCCGGAATGGACTGCTGATTGGGGGCGGCGCCGGTATAGATGACGTTTTTGCTCGATTCCTGGCCTTCGTACTGGACCGGGTAAAACAACAGACCGTTATTTTCCTCAAAAATGGGCAAGACCGACTTTCGGGAAACGCTGGTCCAACAGCCAAAAACCACGTCCACTTTGTCCTGGGTCAGAAGCTGCATGGCTTTTTCGGCGAAGATGGGCCAGTCGGACGCGGGGTCCACCACCACCGCCTCAAGCTTCTTACCCAGTAGGCCGCCCTTCTTGTTTTGTTCCTCGATGAGCATCAGCATCACGTCTTTTAGGGTGGTTTCACTGATGGCCATGGTTCCCGAAAGAGAGTGCAGAATACCTACCTTGATGGTCTCCTCTTGGGCCAGGCCCGGACGGGCCACACCCAAAAGGCAGACGACAGCTAATAAAATTAAAATCTTGGCCAAACGCATTATAGCCTCCTATGGCGTTTGAAAAACGAACGCGGCCCCTGGCCGCTTTTTATCGACGGACCCGAAATGGTCGATTGATGGTTTAGTTTGGGCCAACTCCCCGGGAGAGGTGGGCGGGCTGGTCGATCCCCAAGGCGATGAAGGGATCGACCAACGCCGATTTTGAGGAGAGGCATGGCAGGTATGTTTTTGAAGGCCGCCCGATCCGGAAAGAAGGAAAGGAGAAACCTTCTTCCGGGAGCGGCGAGGACGGTGGGCGAGAACCATACTCATGATTCCCACAATGCATTATGCGGGCCAATCGCCCCACTCTCCCGACCCCCTCCCTAACGTCCCAATATTAGGCCACAATAATTTTCGCCCGCCCCAAGCCCCCCCAACTTTTAAACCAAAAAGTAGCTTTTTTCAGCCCAATTTTCTTATCTTCTTACATTTTTGTGGGAAAATTATCTTGGCGCCCTAACCCAAGGGTCCAGGGGGCCAAGTTCCCAAGGTCAGGGCCAGGGTCAGGGGCAAGGTCAGGGTTAAGGGCATCCGGGCCAGGGCGGCGGTAAGCCGCCCAAAGCGTGGCCGGTCCCGATGAGAGGGCTCCAAAACGAATCGTTTTGAAGCGAGTTCTGGGTCAGTTTTAAGGGATTTAGGAGGTTACTGGCAGGCCGGGAAGGTCGAAAATGGCGAGGTCAAGGCTAAACCGACAAGGAAAGATAAGCGCGGGAATTAAAGGAGGGACTTTTAGGGCAGCTCGGGTCCCCTCGAAACTCGCGTTTAAACGGCCGAGAAGGGGTCTGGAAGCGCTTCTGACCCCTTGACCCAGGTGTTTTACCGCCGCCAGGCGGCCAAACGCCGCTAAGGGCGATTACGACCGTTCGCGGGCCGGATTGGGGGGGTGAGGTTTTGGGTTTTTAAGTTAGGCGATCGTCAGGCCAGCCCAACTCACCTTTGGTCTGTTTTTGGCCATAACGAAACGCTCTTTTTTATAAAAGTTAAGTTCTTTTTTTGATAAAGGCAGCAAAATCGATTTGATCGATGGGTTTATTTTCAAAACACCAGTGAGAGTAACAAAGCTTCTCAATGGTAGAAAAATCTTTATCCTTAATAGCGTTTAAAATACTTTGATGGCTTTCATTGGTTTTGCTAAGTTTTTTAAATAATATATCAATATCATTATTATAGTACGTTTGACGAGGAAAATACCTCTTAATTAAACCTATTACATCAACTAAAATCTTATTATTAACTTTATCAATACAGTAACCATGAAATTTTTCTTGGCTATCAACATAGTAAGAATAATCTTTTAAACTAATCGCTATATCCATCAATTCAATTAAATGAGCCATTTTAGCGTAGTCGTAATCTGTCAAAATCGGCATGACTTGACGTATCGCGAAGGCCTCAAGGCAGGCCACGATGGAGTAGGCGTTGTCCATTTCTTCTTGATTATGGGCTCTGACATAAAAACCTTTCCGAGGGACACTCTCAAGAACATGGTCGGCGTTTAAGCGAAGTAAAGCTTCCCTAATCGGGGTTCGGCTGATGCCAATCTCATTAATCAAAGCGGCTTCGTCTACTTTCAAACCCTCGCCGAGTTCGCCAAGCTTGATTTTTTCAACGATGAGCTCATAGGCTTGGTCAGCGAGGGATTTAATCTTATCCATTGTGCAACCCAATAAACCTAAAGGTATTCCCCGATATTTAAAAAAAAACGATAGTTGGAAACGACGCCGCCCAAGGGGCTCCGGGCCCGCTTGTTGGCTAAGCGCCCGAACGACAAAAAACCGCGATTTTTTTCGACAAGTCAACGGCGGGACATGTCGCTATTGTATTTAGACTAATCTCCGGAGTCAAGGTTTTGAGAGTAAAAAGTAACTTTGAAAATTATGACAAATAAAAAAAATAAACAACATTTACTGTTTTTACTTTTATCATTTATAATTATTACTTACTTAATTATATAAACAAAAAAAATTAAAGCTAATACTTTATATATTTATAAATTATTAGCTTTAATTTTATGTTTTTTAAATAAATATATTTTTAGTTTTATTTTTTATTACTTAAGTTTAAATTATATTAAATTTTGTGACTTAATATCGACTAATAAGATTTTTACCCATGACAGCCATTTAGGCCTTGATTAAGGTTAGGCTTTGGAAAGAACGGGTACGGCGGAAACTTTCTTTTAAACGGCCTTTAAGGGATCTAGGAGAGTTTCGTTTCCTCGACCTGGCCCCCCTACCGCTCCGCCGGAAAACGCCACCCGCGGCCTGATTATGGCAGCATACGGGCCAGTTTGGTAAGGGGGTGAGGTTTTGGGTTTTTGATTGGCGCGTTAGGCGAGCTTCCAAGCCTCTAAGCCTCCAAGCTTCTAAGCCTCCAAGCTTCTAAGCTTCTAAGCCTTTAAGCCTCTACCCCCGGCTAGTTTTTTGCCACCGAACCGATAAGGGTCATTTGTTTCACGGCCTGATATCCAGCGTGGAGAACGGCGATGTTGGAGTCATTGTTCCCAACCTTGCTAAGATAGCTCAATAAACCGCTCTCGACGTCTTCAAGGGTAAGAGGCTCACCGGCGGCCGCGACCGCCGCCCCCAGGCCGCAGATATTGGAACTGCGGGGATTGTCATGTTGGGCGGAGATTTCATTCATTGGGACAGGGTATACGGCCACGCCAGGAAGCTCGGGCAAGCCTTGAACGATGGAGCTATTTACGATAACGCTTCCCCCTTTCTTGACCATTCCCATAAATTTAACCATGGAAGGCTCATTCATCGCCACGAGCACGTCGGGCGTCTTGGGAAACGGGCTGGAAATTTCTTCTTGGCCAATTTTCACGGTGCAATTCGCCGTCCCGCCTCGCATCTCCGAGCCGTAGGCCGGAATCCAAGTAACGTCCAAATCCTTAACGGCCCCGGCGTGGGCCAGGATCATGCCGGCCGTCAAAACGCCCTGCCCGCCAAAACCGGCGAAAATAAATTCTTTCATCACTTTGGCTCGCCTCCGATTTTGATTTCCCCGAGCGGGTAAGAATTAATCACTTCCGCGGCAATCCAGGCCAAGGCGTCTTTGGGGACCATATGCCAGTTGGTAGGGCATGGTGACAGGATTTCAACGCAACCATAACCGCCCTCGGCCATCTGAATGTCAAAAGCTTTGCGGAGGTATTTTTTCGTGGCCATGACGTTTTTGGCGTCATGGACGCTGCCCCTGGCCAGATAGGCGACGGAATCGAACTGAACCAAATGTTTCATGATATCGACGGGAGGTCCGTTCGTTTCAAGAGCCCTCCCACTGGGAGTGGTGGAAGTCTTTTGGCCAACCAAAGTCGTGGGGGAAGCCTGGCCTCCGGTCATCCCGTAAACGTTGTTATTGATTATGATCGAGGTTATTTTCTCGTTTCGCTGGGCCGCGTAAACGGTCTCGGAAAAGCCTATGGCGATGGCGTCCCCGTCTCCTTGGTAAGTAAATACCAGCTTATCCGGGCGGCACCTTTTTATGCCCGAAGCGCCGGCCGCGGCGCGGCCATGCGGGCACCCGATGCGGTCGATGGTCATTAGGGAGTTAACCAAACAACAACAGCCGACCGCCAAGGCGCAAATGGCGTCGTATTGTTTTAAGCCCATCTCCTCGACTACCTCGGCGATGAGGCGAACGACAATGCCATGGCCGCAGCCAGGGCAAAAACTGCTAACGCCCGTGACGTAAGCCGGAACTTTTTTTGTCATACCCATGTCAAAACTCCTCTTTCTCGCCGGCGAGGATGGCTTTCACGTTTTCGATAATGTTTTCGCTGACGGCGATATCATTCCCCGTGGCCAAAGCGTATACCGGCGAAGATCCACGCGAGGCGATAAAAACATCCTGCGCCATTTGGGGAATCGAGACCATCTCAACCGACATATAGCCCTTAACCTTGCCGTTGTATTGGGCAAAGGCCCGGGTCGGAAACGGCCATAAAGCGATGGGACGAATCAGGCCGAGTTTTAGGCCTTCGTTTCTGGCCATTTTCACGGCTTCCTTGCAGACGCGAGAACTGATGCCGTAGGAAACCAGCAAAACCTCCGCGTCCGCGGCCTCCACCTCTTCCCAGAGCTGTTCGTTTTTAACCATCAGTTCGCTTCGTTCCCTAATATGCCCAATATATTCGCCGCCGGGAAAATCCGTGTAACTGCGGTCGGTTAGTTTACGACCATAGGCGGGCCGTTCTCCCGGGCCACCCAGGGCCCAATCAAAACGATCCCGTTTAAGATCCCGAACCTCGGGCAGATTGAGCGAACCGCACATCTGGCCAATTGAGGCGTCGGTAAGAATAATCACGGGGGTGCGATATTTTTCCGCGGTGTCAAAGGCTTTTACGACTAAATCGGCGTTTTCCTGGATGGAAGCCGGAGCGTAAACGGGGATAAAATAGCCCCCATGACCGCCGCCCTTGGTGGCCT
This sequence comes from Deltaproteobacteria bacterium, assembly GCA_031277995.1. Taxonomy (GTDB): domain Bacteria; phylum Desulfobacterota; class Desulfarculia; order Adiutricales; family Adiutricaceae; genus JAIRNQ01. Next base: position 393 of record JAITLH010000354.1, on the reverse strand, counting down.
GGAAGTAATCCCCTTGGCCAACGGTGACATCGCCAAGGCCTATCCCGAAACGCGCCACGTCCACGATTACCGCCGGGAGTTCTATCGAGGCGAGATAGGAAATGCCTTCTTGTTTTAAGGAAAAACCGGGCCCCGACGAACTGGTCATGACCCTTTGGCCGGTGGCGGCCCCACCGATAATCATGTTGATCCCAGCGATTTCAGACTCGGTCTGGACAAACTGACCTCCGGCCTGGGGAAGTCTCCAAGAGAGATATTCCAATATTTCCGATTGGGGGGTGATGGGATAACCGGCAAACAGCCGGCATCCAGCCCTGACCGCCGCCTCGGCCAGGGCGTCATTCCCTTTCATGAGATGCTTCATATATTACAAACCTTCCTCTATATTAAATA
>JAITLH010000347.1 GCA_031277995.1 Deltaproteobacteria bacterium | reverse complement strand
GAAGGGTGTTACGCGTACGTTGAAGATCGATATGAAAACAATCCCAATAGGGATGATATTTATTAACCTGACCCTAATCATTAGGATTTTTGGCTGATATTTTCCTAACTATTTGGCTTTTTTGTTAACCCCTTTCCGGGCCGGGGCCCAAAGCCGGTAGTGGCCAAAGGCCAGGGCTTGGGGCCGGGCGGAAAAATACCGGTCCAACCCCTGGGCCTTGGCCTGGGGCCCGGGGCCCGGTGCCAATGTCCAGAGCGTGGGCGAGGCCGGGGGTTCTAAGGCTTGGAACGGGTGGGCGGTATCGCGCGGGAAGGTTTATCGAAAAAGGGCGCTTAGTTTTGGCCGTCGATGGCTTTTTGGAAAGTGGGTGGCGGGCGAATGATTGGTCCGCTTTGGGGAAATTTTCCCTTGGGGCTTTGAGAGGCTTGGCTTAAGGGGAGACTGAAAAGGCTGGTGGAATTTTAATCGAGCCTATTTTTTTAATCTCGAGAGGAAGATTATGAAAAGCTTTTTATTCGCGGCCATGGCGACTTTGTTTTTTTGGGGAGCCCTTTTTTCGGGAACGTTGGCCATGGCCCAAACTTTTCGCGGCCATGACTGTTACGGCAATTGTGACGAGTTCCAAAGGGGCTATTATTGGGCCCAAGATTATAACATCGGCGATCAAGCCCAGTGTGATGATGGCTATTCCACGTCCTTTGCCGCGGGGTGTTACGCGTACATTGACGATGATTATGAGGAGCATCCCGATAGGTATGAAATTTATGAAGATTACTAGTAGGTTGGGCAATTTGGTAGCCTGACCCTGGGCGTTAGGGTTTTGGGCCGAGATTTTCCCGATTGCCTTTCTTAAATTTCCCCAAATGCCGCCCCCTTGTAAGAAGTCCCCACGGCTAGGCCCGAGATTCTGGGCCTAGCCTTTGGGCGAGCCGTGGGGGGGCGGAGTTAATCTTTGGTCCCGTATGGGCTTTGTGATTAGTTTATCGCGAGTGTGGACATGAACGGTGATGGCGCCAAGGCCTTTGTTGACCCGCCCAAGAAGAACAAGATAATTTTGTTCGCCATGTACTTTGGATTATTGGGGGCGGTGGTCGCGGGCGTTATTATTTTCGCTTTTTTTTCGGGGTCCTTTAGCGACAACCCGGCCGTGGGGACTTGGAAGATCGATTCGAGCGGGTTTGGCTATCTGTATCCCATTTTCGCCGACGAAAACGTCACGGTTAAGATTACCGACAAGAAGGTCATTTTTTCGCAAGGCAAGACCAGGCAAGAGCTGGAAGTGGAGTTTGAGGAAGTTAACGGGAAGTGGATCATGCGCCATGGGGAGGACGTGATTGGGTTGGAATTTACCAAAAACGGTAAGCTGGTCCTTGGCGACGAGAGGTATTTCAATCTGGTCTTGGAAAAGGGCGAGGAATGAAGAGTTGATTGGTTGATTGTTCCGCTGGGTTTGGTCGATCGTTTAAACCCCGGTTTGGGAAGTTTCCTGGGCCGGGGTTTTTGTTTCGCCCCTCCCCGGCCTAGCCAAGCCCGGCGGGGCCCGGCGGGGATTCGGGGGGGCGGGATTTTTAGAGATAGTATAGGAGCGAAAGTTTGGTGGTAAGGCCCGTGGCCCCCAGGACCGCTTCGTAGACCAGCTGGGAGTTTTTTAGGTCGGTTATGAGTTTGGTAAAGTCGGCGTCCTCGGTTTCGGAGAGGATGGTTTCCGCGGCGTATTGGTTTAGCTCAAGGTTATTTAGGACAAAGTTGTTTCTGATTATGCGGGTTCCGACGTTGGTTTCCATGGTGGTGATCTTTTCCAGGGCCGCCTTAAGTTTGGGTAACTCCTGGGCCACCAGTTCACTGTCGCTATTTTTTAAGGCCCAGCTTAGGCGCTGGATGGTATCGAGGACGTTATCCGAGGCCCCGTTCGCGCCAAGTAAGTCGTCCCCGGTAACGTTGGTGGTGGTCCGGTAACCCTCCATGGCGTTAATGTCTAGGTTATTGGAATCCCCATTGTACCAACCCACGCCGATTTCGTAGCGATCGCCTTCCTGGAGGGCCGAGCCGTCCGAGACGAACTTTAGGGCGATGCCGTAATCGGAGGCCTTTAGGGAATCGTCCCCGCCCGAGAGGCGAATGGTCGAAGAGGTTGGCCCCACCTTGGCGGTGGAATCCCAGCCCTCGTCTTTGTATTCCATGGAAGCCCAGACCAGGGCGCTTTCGGGCTGGGCCAGGTTTTTGGCGATTAGGGCTTCCAGGACGTCCCCGGCCGTTGAAGTGACCGCCCGATCGGTCGTGCAGGAATAGGTCGGGTAGAGGGCCTTAAACTGGTCGTAGGCTTGGCGGTCGGCGTCGGGATCGGGGCAGGAGGGCAGTTCAATGGTGGCCAAGTGAACGACCACGACGTCTCGGCCAAATTCGTCCTTTTCGTAGCCTATGGTGACCTGGTCTTGGTATTGGGCGTCAGGCCCAAAAAGTGTTGTGTCGGCGGAGGTGGTGTAACGGATGCCAATGTCGTTTCCGGCGTCGCCGTGATCGAGGGCCTGGAAGATTAGGTTGGGGCAGGCTTGGGCCGGCGGGGCATAGTCAAATTCCACCGCGGCGGTGGCGTAACCCAAAGGGGTAATCCTGGTGGTTCCGGCGATTTCGTAAGGCTCGCCCGTCGCGAGGGATTGGCAAGACATGTTCGTTACCGCCCCTTGGCCGCCCTCGTGGTAATTGGCCAATGATGCCGTCACCAGTTGGCTGGCTTCCCGGTGGTTATTAATCATGGCCACGATGTCATCGGCCGTGGTGGTTATTTGCCCCTGGTCGTCGGTGGCCAGATTCACGCAAATATTCCAAGGCTGCGGGCCAACGGTAACCGAGGCCGTGGAGGGGTGGTTTTGGGGGGCCTTGTATTCTAGCCTAAGATCGTCACCCCAGGTGCCCATGTAGTTGGCCGTCAAGACGATGTCGTTGGCCCCGCCCGGTAAGTTGGTCGTAAGGCTCGCGTGGCCCAGTTGGGAATTGTAATAAAGCCCCCCGGTTTGAAACTCGCTGGGGGTAAAGGCCGTGGGCGGCCCCCAGGTTAAGCCCCCGTCTTGGCTAACCCTAACCAAGGCCGTTTGGTCGTAACCCTCGGCGAACTGGAAGGGCCCGCCCGGGTAAACTTTTCCGAGTCCCGAGTTTCCTTCCGCGGCTTTGACCCCGATATGGAGGTTATTTTGTTCGCAAACTTGGGTGACCACCTCCTGGACGTCCAGGGCGTTGGCCGTGATGGCCTCAAGACGGGCCAGCCGATAGGCCTCGGCGGCGTTATGGTAGCCGGGGGAGTTCCCGTCGTAATAAATCCTGGCGTAGGCGTCCGAAAAAAGCGCGGCGCTGTTGGCCAAGGTCACCGTGATAAGCGACGACTGGGCTTTGTAGGTGGCCGTGGTTTCAACGGTGGTCGAAGGGGGGTTGGCCAAAACGTAAACGACCGAGTAGGCGTTTCCGGAACTGCCCTTGGGAGCCCCGGGTTCGTTTTTGACGTAAAACACCAAATCGTTATGGGTCCCGGGGAGTTCCGTTTCCACCTTGGCCAAGGTGTAGGGATCGGTCGCGACAAGCTTTTGGGCGCTATTTTGTAGGCTGACCGTTCCGGCCGAACCCTGGCCGGTTAACGAAACCGAGACCATGAGCGAGGCCTCGGGGTCGGCTTCTATGGCGTCCCTAACTTCTTGGGCCGTGGCGGCGATGCCGTCTCCCGAGGTTCTTAGATAGACGGTTATTTCGTTTCCGTTGACCTCGACGGCGGTTTGGTTATTAAAAGTTATTTGGGTGTTTATGGGAACGCCGCCGGGACCGCGTTCAAGATCCACGTGACCCGTGCCATCTGACCCGCCTTGGTCAACGGCGGCCCATAGTTGGGAGGGGGCGGTCGGTACGTCCAAGGCGTTTATGGCGCTGGCGATGGTTTCGGCGGATACCACGGCCGAGGAATGGGGCGGGTCGCCGCCGTCGGTTTGGAGAAAAACGGTAACTGTCCCCGTGGTGGAGTTATAGATCGCTTCGGTGGGGTCGGCGGCGTTACCGTAAGCGTAAACGATGGTAAGGGGTTCGTTTCCGGTGTAATTGTAGGTAATGAGCGTGTTGTCGCTAGCGGACCCGGTCGAGGTGACGTTTTCGGGGCCGGCCACGAGTTTTATGGTCGATTGGTTATAGATTTGGTTCGTGGCCGTTACGGTCAGGGCGTAATCGCCCAGGCCGTTCTCGCCTAGGAGTTCAAGGGATGACAGCTGGTTTTGTTCGGCGTAGAGCTGGGAATCGATGCCGCCGGGTTGTACCACTTCGACCAGAAAGGTTTGGCTTTGGGTAGGTAGGTCTGGCCTGGGGGTAAAGACGCCCGAGCCCACGGTTTCCACCCAACCGGTAAAGAGCTCGCTATTTTCGCAGCCGGGAACGACGGCTTGGGCGATCATGTCCAGGGAAAAGGGCTGGGTTCCGACCTTTTGGCCGGACAAGAGGTAGTTATCGCCAAATTTCGCGTCGCCGAACTGGATAATCGATTGGAAGAGGGCGTCGATCTCAGTCGCTATGATTTTTCTTTGATCGTCGGTATAGGTGTCGGTCGCCCCCTGCTCGGCTTTGGTGTAGATCTCATCGATGGTGCTCTTAATCGAGCTCATGATGTTTCCGGTATTGGTTAGCCAGGTATTGGAGTAATTGACGTTGGCCGTGTACTGGGTTATGTCGGCGATGACGGTTCTGGTCCTCAAGACCGCCGCGGCGCCCGAGGGGTTATCCGACGGCTTATTGATGGACTTTTCCGAAGCCACTTTGTTGGTGAGCTGGGCGATGCGGTAACTAAGCAAATCCAAGTTGCTGGTGATATTGCGGTAAGTTCCCCGATGGCTGGTGCGGTAAATCATTTTTCGCCCCTCTCGTTTGATTTAAAAAATCTTTTGGCCCAGGGTGGAGGCCTTTTGATTCCTGGCTTTTAGGCCGCCGCGGCCGAAAAAACCAAGTGGGCTTGGTTTCCCCCGCTAAGGGGAAGCCAAGCGGGGGTGGTTACCTTAGGGACAAGAGGGTCTCCATCATCGTGTCGATGGTCGAGATCATTTTGGCCGAGGCTTGGTACATGTATTGGAACCGTAGGATGTCGGCCAGTTCCTCGTCTAGGTTTACGCCGGCGATGGAGTCGAGGCGATCTTCTAGTTGGGTATAGACGCCTTGGGTAAACTCGTAGGCCACGGTGGCGCTTTGGGTGGAGGCGCCAATGTTGGAGTAGATGGTGTTAAAGGCCGTCCCGAGGGTAGCCGAGGAGACGTGGTAAAAGGAAAAGCGCTGATCCCGGGAGTCGGACATGTTTAGGGCGTTGGTGTTGTCGCCTTCGGCGATGACGCCGTTGGAATCGATGTGGCCGGCGTTTATGTAATCGCGGTTATCGATTAAGAGTTGGTTAACCCCAACGTTGGAGCCGTCGTTTCCGGTTAGGATGGTATTAAGGCCCAAAACGGCCAGGGCGCCAGATGAGTCCCCGGCGTAACCAAACTTGACCCCGTCGTCGGCGATTATGCGGATGGTGTCCTTTCCGTGGAGATCGGTAATCCTCTCGACGCGAAGGCCCTTTATGCCGGTATCGTAGGTGTCCCCGATTTGCTTTAAGACGTCTTCGATGGTGTCGTCGGGGTTAACGGTCACTTGGGTAAACTCGGGTTCCTCGCCGTCAACGTAAGTCACCATGGTAAAGTAACCGCTTCGATCCAAAAAAGTTTTGTCCATGGCCTCAACCAGGCCCAGGCCGTTTTCCTCGGACGGGGTTTGGGCGGTAACCAAGGTCCTGGCCGTGACGTGGGAGTTTATGGCGGCCACGATGTCCCCGGCGGTCGTTATGATCTGGCCGTTTTGGTCGGTAGCCAAACTGACCCGGATATTTTGGGAGCCGTCGTTGGCTTCGTAGACTTGGATGGACAGGCTTTGGTTGGCCGCGGCCGGGTCGTAATACTCAACGCTCACTTTTTCCCCGTCTTCGCCCTTACTAACGGCCGTGAAAAGAACGTCGTTATTGGTGTGCTTAAAGGAAGTTTTAAGCTCGGCTATTTCTTTTCCGTAGCTTAGGTGGCTTCCTTGAGGGGTGGTGTATTTTAGGCTCCGATCGAGGGTAAAGTAAGATCCGGCCGGGTAAGGGTAGACCGGGCCCTCCAAGGCGACTTTGCCCGTGTCCGACTGGTTCATTACGCCCTCGGCCGAGATAAAATCCCCGATCTTCCATTCGGTGGTCCTAGGCGGGAGGTAATGGGTCCCGTCCGAGGGGCTATTGGATCTTTCGGAATTGATGTAATCGCATAGTTCCCTGGCCGTGACGGTGACGTTACCGTTGGAATCCCTGGGAAGGACTATGGTGATTTCCCATTTCATGCGATCGGGGTCATCGTTAAACTTAACCGTGGAGGTGATTTCCGAGGTCACCCCGGTGGCTTTTTCAAAGCGGATCTCGATATTTTCCGGATCGGTGTAAAAATCGTCGTAGGGCTCCAGGGAGGCCAGGTGGGGCACCAGGGACGTAATCTTGATGTCGTTATCGTCCCCGGGAAAACTTATTTCCACCGAGGCCAGGTTCGAGATCTGGGTCGTGGCCACGGCTTCGCTAAAAAGCGATTGTCCGGCGCCTTGGGCGTGCTGGTCGTTTACGTTAAAGATTAAGCCGTCCACGAATGAGTCGTATTGCTTGTAATACTCCCTAAGGACGTCTTCCCGAAACTCGATGTAGCCGCCGATGGCCCCGGCTTTGATAGTCTTGGTAATGTCCTCCATCCAGTACTGGTTATGGGTGGAATGGATGGTCACGTCCCCGGCGCTATCGGTATTTCCGACGAGGGCGAAAGACTTGTTTTTTAAGACTAAGGGAACGCCTGTTTCGGTAGTGATGGTCCACTGGCCGTCATGGGGATCCTCGTAATACTCGATATTCATGTACTCGGCCAAGCGCCTGGTTAGTTCTTCCCGGGTGTCCCTAAGATCGTTAGCTTGCCTATTTAAGGTCGGATCCTCGGCGGCGGTGATTTGGTCGTTTAGGGAGGCCAGTTCAACCAAAAGTTTATTGACTTCCACCACCCCGTCGGCGATCCTTTTGTTGGTGTCGGTCCTAAGGGCGTCCATTTCCTCGCGCCTTAGCTTAAGTTGCTCGGCTAAAGTCTGGGTGTATTCGATTAGTTCTTCCCGGTAGGGCTTATTGGAGGCCTCGTCGGCCAGCTGCGAAAAACTATTGAAAAAATCGTTCATGGCTTGGTTAATGCCATTGCCGTTACTTTCGTTAAAAAATAGCTCCAAATTGTCCAATGAACTTTTCATGGTGATGTCATGGCCCAGGGTCGAGCCGGTCATGATAACCGATCTGGTCAAAAACTGGTCGGTGTAGCGGACGATGTTATTGGCGTCCACGCCCAAACCCAGCTGGCCCCACGAGGCGTTCCAGGTCGGTAAGGTCGCCAAATTTATCCTTTGCCTGGAATAGCCGGCCGTGTTGACGTTCGCGATGTTGTTACTGGCCACCTCCATGGCCGCCTGGGACATGCGCATGCCCGTCAAGGCCACGTACATAGCCGATGAGATGCCCATCTTAGACCTCCTTGGAGAGTTTGGTCGGCAGGGCTTTCTTGACGCTCTTGTCTTTCTTCCCGTCTTTTTGGTAGCCGTCGGCCTTTATCTGGTCGGCCCCGGTCAAAACGTTAAGCGACTCGTTAATCAAGCCCAGGGAGTAATCTATGAAGTGGCGATTGGCCTCGTTTTCCATGGAGATGACATTTTTTAGCCGGGCTAGCTTAATGGCCCCGTCGTTTAAGCGATTGTCATAGGGCTTGGGACAAAGGGCGGCCACCTCGGCCAAGGTCGGCGTTTGATCCTCGGGCAGGCCCAACATCAAGCTGGCCTGATCCACGTACTCGGTCAACTGCCTAATGCTCTCGGTAATCCCCGTGGCCACGCGCTCCTTATGTTGGCTAATCCTCAATAGGCCGTCCAAATCAAGCCCCAAAAGGCAATGCCTTTCATCGTTTAAAAAGTCAATGAGCTTTTGGTAGCGCTCCAAATGAATGTCCAGTTGGTTGGCTAAGTTTTCGATGATGGTTAGGTCCATGGCGTGACCTTTTCCTTTCGGCCCCATTCGGCCCAATATTTCATTGGCCATTTAAGGCCCAATCGCTT
>JAITLH010000315.1 GCA_031277995.1 Deltaproteobacteria bacterium | reverse complement strand
CCGATTACATCAAATCGGTGGCCGTGGACGAGGACAAGGCCGGAGCCCATTACATCGACGTCAACGCGGGCATCTACGTTGGCAAGGAAGCCGAATACCTTAAGTGGCTAACCACCACCGTTCAGGAAGTTTCCGATAAACCCTGCGCCCTGGATAGCCCGGACCCCTTGGCCATCGAAGCGGCCCTGACCGTCCACAAGGGTACCCCGATGATTAATTCCATCTCCATGGAAAAAGCTCGCTGGGAAAAACTGCTCCCGGTCGTGGCCGGTACCGACTTTAAAGTCGTGGCCCTTTGCATGAGCGACGCCGGAATGCCCACCACCTGCGCCGACCGGCTAGCCATCGCCGACAAACTCGTCGAGGGTTTGACCGCCAAGGGCGTTGAGGTAGGCAATATCTACGTCGATCCCCTGGTCCAACCCTTGGGCACCAACCACAGCTTTGGGGTGGAATTCATAAATACCGTGGCCGCCATCAAAGAGCGTTATCCCGGCATCCATTTCATGTGCGGTCTCTCTAACATAAGTTACGGCTTACCCGAGAGAAAATTCATAAACCGCATCTTCATGGCCCAATCCATTTACGCCGGCCTGGACGGGGCCATCATGAATCCCCTCGACAAACCCATGATGGGCACCATAGCCGCCGCCGAGGCCTTGGCCGGCAAAGACAAGATGTGCGTCAAATACCTTAAAGCCTTTAGGGGCGGCCTGGTAGTCTCTTAAGACGACTTTTTAAAAACAACTCGGGCACGCGCGAAAAAAAACCCTTGGAGCTATCCAAGGGTTTTTTCGTTGGGGGTTTCTTTCGTCGCGGTTTTTTTTCGCTATTTGGTTTTCTTGATTATTTAAGTAAAGTTTTTTATTTTCGCGGCAAGGGGCCAAAGACAAGGTCGGTCATGAAATCCAAATTCTCCAGGTCCGGGAAGGGGCCGGCGGTGACGGTCTCGTTAAAGACGATGGCTTGGGGGTTTTGGGGATCGTATTTGGGCCAATCGATTTTGGTGGGCGGGGCGGAGCCCACGTTGGGATCGCCGTTTTTTATGAAATTAACCCAGCGCAGTCTCATTTCGTCGCTTAATTTTTGCTCCTTTTCGCCAAAGTTAACCATGGGCATTTTAAAGTCAAAGACGTAAGCCAGTTCGCTGGCGTGGGCGGCCCCCAGGCCAAGTTTGGCCATGGCTTGGGTCACGTAATCAAACCGGTAGAAATAAACGTCATCGAATTGGGCGTGAAGATCGGCGAAGCGTTTCATGGTCGAGGACATAAAGGCGTAGCCTATGACCTGCCTGGTCCTCGCCACGATGTCGTTATTCTTATCGACCGGAAAACGCTCCCAAAAAGCCTTGGCGCCCTCGGCGCCCAAAAGGAGAAATACCGCGTCTTTGTAGACTTGGTCATCTTTGGAGCCCTCCGGGGCCGGGACGAACAAAGTCCCCTCGTCACCGTTAAAGCCCATCAAAACTTTAACCTTTTGGCCATGGCCCTCGGCCAAGGCCCCTAAGGGGTCGGTCGGTATGACCTTGCCGTCCTTAATCGGGGACATGCCCAAAAAAACCGGTTTGGTAAAATCAAAACCAAAGGGCGACAGGCGGGTGAGTAAGTTGGCGTCGGCCTTTCTAAGTTTGGCCAAGCCCTCGGGGTCGTCGGCGGCCCCAAAGGCGCTGGCCAGAACCGAGTTGGTTTTTAGGGCCAGATCCAATTTCCCTCGGGCGAACAAAAAACTCTCCACGCCAAATATGGTACCGCTTTCCATGATGGCGCTTCTAAACAAACCTTGGGCCCTGGGGCTTAGAATCAAGCCGGCCACGCTAAAGCTCCCGGCCGATTCCCCGCCAACGGTCACCTTAGCCGGGTCACCGCCAAAGGCCGAAACGTTATCCCTAACCCATTCCAGGGCTTTGATCTGATCCAAAATGCCCCAGTTACCGGTGGTGTCGTATTGTTTTAAAGTTTCTTGGCTGGCGAAAAACCCCAAGGCCCCCAAACGGTAATTGAAGGTAACCACCACCAAGCCTTCCTTGGCCAGGGCCGAGCCGTCATACATGGCTTGCGAACCCGCGCCCAAACCAAAGCCGCCGCCGTGGATAAAAACGTAAACGGGGAGATTGTCGCCTTTCTTGGCCCCGACCGGCGTCCAGACGTTTAAATTAAGGCAATCTTCCGAGTAGCCGGGAAAGGCGTGATTTGAAGCGACCGAGGATTGAAAAAGATCCATGGGTATTTGCGAACACATGGGCCCGGGTTTTAAGGCCTCCCGGGGCGCCGTCCAGGGCTCGGCGTTTTGTGGGGGGGCGAAACGCAGATCCCCCACCGGGGGTTTGGCAAATGGTAATCCCAAAAAGACCGAAACCTCGCCCTTGGCCACTCCCGCCACCGGCCCCAGGGGCGTTTCCACCTTAACCTGGCCCCCATCGGTGGCCTTGGCCCCAACCTGGGCCCCATCGGTTGCCTTGGCCCCAGCCTGGGCCCCATCGGCGGCCCGCGCCGCCAAAGGCCAAAGGGCCAAACAAACCAAAAAAACTCCCACCCCCAAAACGCCTAAATACGTCCGTACCCTAGTCATCTGATCCTCCGAGTTTTTTTTATTTTAGCGAAGCGAAAAACGATCCCGGCCCGGCCGGAAATGTTACTTTTACGCGATACCCCTGGCTTTCTTGTCGGCAATCTCGGCGAATAAGGTCTCGTAATTACTTACG
>JAITLH010000262.1 GCA_031277995.1 Deltaproteobacteria bacterium | reverse complement strand
CTTCGTTAAAATTCCCCCCCAAACGCCTCGACTAAAAAAGCCCGCCAAAAACAAACCGACCAGGTTTGAGCAATACATGGTGGTCAACGGAAAACCCCAGCCCCATGGCGAGCGCCTTTTTACCTCCTTGGGCCCGGTCACCTTGACGCCCGGCTTCATGGGTTCCACCGAAGCCCTGGTGGCCGGAAACCCCAAATCCAGCCATTTTGGGGTCACCCTAATACGCGCCCACTAATCGCCAAAATGATCGCCCCACTGTCTTGCCCATAATCCTTGCCCATAGCCTTGGCCCTCGGCCCAGGGGCCATGGGCCAAGGCCTTGCCTCCGGCCCCTCTCACCGGCCCCTGCCAACGGCTTGGCTTAGCTTTTGGCCAAGTTCCGGCCGGACTTTGACCGATTCGCTTCCGACCGTCAGGTTTTTATTAATCGGCCCATGAGCGTCCCCAAATGAACGTCATTTTATATTGCCCAGAAATACCCCCCAATACCGGAAACGTCGCCAGATTGACGGCCGGGCTGGGCCTGACCCTCCATCTCATAAAACCCTTGGGTTTTTCTTTAGACGATCGGTACCTTAGGCGGGCGGGGCTCGATTATTGGCCTTTGGTGGATCTTCGCCTCTGGGACGATTTCGAGGCCTTTGTGGCCAAGGGCCTACGCGGGCGCTTGATTGCCACCTCGGCCAAGGCGGGTGAGCGTTTTACCGAATATCAACCCGACCCCAACGATAACTTTATCTTTGGGCCGGAAACCAAGGGACTCCCGAAAACGGTCATCGAAAAAGCCGACGCCGTTTACACCATCCCCCTAAAACCCGGCGTCCGGAGCATTAACCTGGCTACCACCGTGGGTTTTTTTATGGGCCTGGCCCTCTCCCGGTTGCCCTAGTCCAAGGTCCCAAGGTCCCGCCTCCCCAAAAACCACGACTCTCCCCCCACCGAAAACCGGCCCGTAAACGGCCTAATTTGCCCCTAGGCGGCCTTGGGCGGCCTGATTTGGGTAAAAGTAGCTCCCGGGGCTAGGAAGCGCTCCTATGGGCCAATACGGCCGTTTTCGAAAAATCGCGAAAAAGGGCCCGAGGGGATCTCGAAGTTCCATTGGCCCAAGATATTTTTTTATCCTAAAATACATCCAAAAAAATTAGCCTAAGCGCGGCTGGTCGCGTGACTTTTTTTGGGCCGCTCTAAAAAAGGCTTGGCCCCGCTAGCGTTTCAAGGAAAAAAATTAATTTTATTTGAGGCTTTAAGTTTATACCGATATAATTCTAGCCTTGGTAAATCAGCGGCGCGTGATTAGACCGTATAAATGATTAGACGGTTATTCGAGACAGGTTTTTTTATGGCTGTAATGGTTAGAGTAAGGTTAATTAAGTTGGCTAATTTTTAATGATAAACTAATAAAAAAAATTAATATAAATTAAAATGCCATATTTACCGCAAAATTTAGTGAAAGGCGACAAAATGGATCTTACGAAACGCGACTTTTTCAATGATGGACGTCAGAAAAATTATGATAAGTTTATACTCATAATAATTAACAGACAAAAACCAGGCGCGGTCAGGCTTTGGCCCTCTTTGAATAAACCCCCCAAGCCGGCCTAGGCGCCCTCGTTTCGCGAGATTGATGGGGCCGCGTTCCGCCCGATCCCACCGGATCCCACGCGTGGGCGTTTCGGGGAATGAAAAACCTAACCCATATTTCGCTTTTATTTTAGCCATAAAAAAAAGCCGGGCAGGGCGGGGTAAAGATCCCGCCTTGCCCGGTTTTTTTCGTTTGGGCGATTTGGCTTCGGAAAACAATCGCGAAGCCAAAGCGCCTTTGGGTTACGGTTAAAATTTAAAAACTAAAGATTATTCCCAGACTTCTTTCTTGGCCCCGATGGAGACGAGATAATCCTTGGGCACCTCAAAGGTGCCCGGCCCGTCGGAATAGGCCCAGGCGTCCAGGGCGTCTATTTGTATCGTAAGGCCTTTCGGGGTTAGGGTTACCGCGCCCAGGGCGGTAAAGGGCACCGGATCGGCGTTAAAGGTCGAGGGTAACGGGGGAGTTTTTGAGCCGCAGGCGCTGTCGTCATCGCCTAAATTGTAATAACTGGGCAAGGTGTCCTTGTCTTGGGAACACCAGCCCTTGGCCACGTAAGCCCAGAGTTCCGGCATGGCTTTTTTGGGATCGTCAAACAAGGCGCCCAGTTCAATGGGTTTGGCCGATTGCAGGTCGTAAACCACGGCGCTACTGGCGGAACTGGGGTGGGCCGCGAAGGGAATTTCTTCGAAAACGCTAAAAAAGAATGACAAGTATTTTTTGCCGGCGGTCGTGGCCGTAAAGGTTTTTCTGTGCTGGGCCACTGGAGTGTCGGTAGCGTCGACGTTTTCCGGGCAAGATTCCATTGGGGTGTTTAAGTATTTGTCAAAGTCGGCCTTGGCCGCGTCGGCCAAGATTTTGTCCAGGGCCGCCGAGCCCGTGCCAAAGGGGTAAGTGACCCCAACCTGGTTAAAAAACCCTTGGCACTTGCCGTCCGGAACGTAGCCCCGCAGCGTGGTAAAGCCCATTTTGTTTAGCCCGCTTTCAATCTGGGGGTTTAGTCCGTATAAATCTTCAAATTGGGCGCTGGCCGGTAGCGCGTTAAGGGATACTAAAAGACAAAAGGCGGCGAAAATCGATAAAAAACAAACTTTCATAAGTTTAACCTCTAAAATTGTTGAAAAAAATTAATTAACCTAAAAACGAGCCTACATCTAACAAAGAGTGAAACGAAAATCGTATCTGTAGATATTAAACAATCTTAACAGGAATTTTTCAGTTTTGCAAGCGATTTTTGGATAAATTTGAGCCTAAAATAATGTCTCCTGAACCCCCGAATTGACGAACCTTTTGGAAGGGCCCTCCCACCTGGGCCAAACCCGCCTGGCCGTTTGTGTCGTTTTTAAATTTCGTCCCAAAATCATTGCCAGATCTCTGGCTTGGCGCCCAAGCGAATCAGCGCTTCCCGGCTTATGGTTATTTTTTGCGGCCCAAAACCGCGAGCGAAAGGAAACTCCAGGCGAATGACCATCCCGCTCCTATCGAGAATTACCGTGCCTAAGGCTTTAAAGGGAACGTAATCGGCCAAAAAACTCGCCGGCGTTGGGGGAGTGGCTTGGCCGCATTTTGATTTCTCCAAGGGTATATCATACTCAAATGGGATGTTTTCACCCAGGTTTAGTTGGCACCAGCCGTTAGCCACCAAAGGCCACAGTAACGGTATGGATTGTTTTGGGTTCACAAAAATGTCACTTAACTCTAGGAATTTTTGGTTTTTTAAATCAAAAATAAAAGATGTTGAGTTTGTGTAGTCATGGGCGGCCCCAATATAGTAGCCGGCACTCGTGAACATAATGGAAAGATAGTTTTCGCCAGCGATTTCGGCGGTGAAAGTAGTCCTAAGCTTCAACGTGCCGGAAGTTTCGAACTCCCCATAATCGAGGTCATATTGAGCATATTCGTTAAATATGTTTTTGGCGTAACCGACCAAAAAATCGTCAAAGATGCCAGAACCGGTATTGACCGGATAGGTAAAGCCGACATCGTTACTAAAATTCGGACAGCATTTATTTTTATAGACGCCAAGCAAGGTGGTATAGCGGAAATTTGGCAACCGTGGGGAGATGGTTGGTTTGAGCCCGTAAAAAGGTTCGTCAAATAGCCCTTGGCCGTGGGCCGCTGGGCTAAAGGCAAAAATCACGAGACAAAAAATGGTTATTGTCAGTGAAAAAAAGGTTTTCATTAAAAGGCACCTATTTGATTTTTTAAATAATATATGTTCTATGTATTTACTTAATTAAGGTTGGTACGATATGGACTATTGGTATTTGGTTTTTTGGCAAAAAACGTTTATGGGAAAAATCGAACGCCCCAGTCAACGTTAGTTAATCGCGACAACATCGCTTACCAAAAAAATCATTGCCAGATCTCTGGCTTGGCGCCCAAGCGAATCAGCGCTTCCCGGCTTATGGTTATTTTTTGCGGCCCGAGACCGCGAGCGAAAGGATACTCCAGGCGAATGACCATTCCGCTCCTATCGAGGATTACGGTACCTAGGGTTTGAAAGGGAACGTAATCGGCCAAAAAACTTGCCGGCGTTGGGGGAATGGACTGGCCGCAGGTTCGTTGCTCCATTGGCAAATCGTACTCAAACGGGATGTCACCCATGTCTAATTGGCACCATCCGTTAACCACCAGAGGCCAAAGTAACGGTACGGATTGTTTTGGGTTCACGAAAATGTCACTTAACTCTATGAATTTTTGGTTTTTAAGGTCAAAAATAAAAGAGGCTGATTCCGCGTTGCCGCCGGCGGCCCCAATATTGTAGCCGTGAGTCGTAAACATTATGGAAAGATAGTTTTCGCCAACGATTTCGGCGGTGAAAGTAGTTCTATGTTCCGACTTTTTCTCATAAGTAGTTGGCTCAAAACACTCGAAATCAACTTGGGCTTCCTCGAAAAATTTATTTTTGGCGTAACCGACCAAAAAATCATCAAAGATACGGGAGCCGGTATTGACCGGATAGGTAACTCCGACATCGTTACTGTAAGATGAACAACTTTTATATTTATAGATGCCAAGCAAGGCCGTATAGCGGAAATTTGGCAATTGATAAGAGATGGTTGGTTTTAGCCCGTAAAATGGGTCATCGTAGTCATCTTGGCCGTGGGCCGCTGGGCTAAAGGCAAAAATCACGAGACAAAAAATGGTTATTGTCAGTGAAAAAAAGGTTT
>JAITLH010000236.1 GCA_031277995.1 Deltaproteobacteria bacterium | reverse complement strand
AGGAGTTAAAGGGAAAGAGAAGATTTCAAAAGAAACCTTTCGTCAAGTTACGTATAATATAAGGCTTCATTTTCGAAAAGTCAAGGGCTAATTTAAACTTTTTTCTTCCATTGGCAAAGATTATAACTATCTGAATATTAAGTGAATGTTTAAAACTGTCATAAAAAAGTCAATAGAGTCACTGTAAAAATTTTTGCCAAAGATTTCATAGTCAAAAATTAGACGAAGACGCTTATTAATTACCGTTAATTTAAATACTTTTAGTCTCTATTATTTCTCGACAAGAATAAGTCAGACTAAAAATCTCATTAGTAAAATTAGGAGCGACATAAAAGTATTAACCTTTTAAAGCCTTTTAATTTCAGAATCTAGACATTAAGAGTATATTTATATAACAAAAGTAGCATAATCTCCCAGACCCAAAAAAGTTGGCCCCGATAGCCCCTTGGGCGGGGCGGCCGAGGACACTGTCCCGTAAGGCGCTTGGCCGTAAGGCGGTCGCCCGCGAGGCGGTTACCCGCGAGGCGCTGGCCCGCGAGGGGCTTGGACGTAAGGCCCTCGCTAAGAAGCAAGGGGGTTTTTTGCTCTGTACTTTTGGAATTGTTGGAAAAAGTCTATGGGGGGCCGAAAAATAGCCGCCAAAAAAGGCGATAAAACCAACCAGACCCCACCGACTTAAGGTTAAGTAGTTGAATTTGAAGAAAAATTTTCGGGCGTTTTTTTTGGGACCGTTATTTCGCGGTCGCGATAGAGGCTTTTTCCCATTGGGCGAGGGCTTGAAAGCGCGATCGCGTGTTTTTGTCCCCTTAGAAGAGAAGCTTAGGGGAACAAAATTTTGGGAAGGGTTCGGACAGGGGTCCCAAAGGCCTTTGGTCGAAAGTTCCAACCAAGCTTTTGGGACTTATTGGCGCCCCGTCCTTTTTTAAGGACCGTGGGTCACCGCCTAGGGTGAAGCCAAGGCGCTTATTCTCCGTACGTCAGAGGAACCAAGGCCTGGGGAAGGTTTCAAAGGCAAACCAATCCCCACGCAAGATACAATGTAAGTCCTTTTTTTGAAAAGTCAAGTCCTAAATGAAACTTTTTTATGTTATAGTCAAAACATATAAATGTCTGAATATTAAGAGAATGTTTTAAACCCGGGGAAAAAAGTCAATAGGGCCCCAATAAAAAATTTTGCCTCAGTTTTCATAGCTAAAAATTAGACGGAGATGCCTATTAACTATCAGGTAATAAATTTTTTTCGGTCTATATTATTTCCAGACAAAAATAAGTAAGGCAAAAAAGTTTATTAGTGAAATTAGGGGCGCCCTAAAACGATTAACCTACCAAAGCAAAAATTTTTTACCAACTATACATTAAGGACTTAGTTATGAGATCTAAGTATAATAATATTCAATTTAATTATCAGTCTGAAAATGACTTTTGCTTGTTGGGCCAGAGCTTGAGAAATAAATTTTGATAATTTTTTTTGAGTGAAAAATCACTTCCCTAAGGCATCGATTGAATATCCAGACCTTAAGGATCCATGTTTTGACAAACCGTAAAGTTTTTTTGACCGCTTAAACTTACCCTTGGTCACCTTAAAAAGACAAAAAAACGTCCCCCATGGCCTGGCCAAAGGGGACGGGCGAAAGTTTTCTTTACTCGGCCTTGGGTTTTAGGCTAAACTATGGCCTTTGTTGACCTGGGGACAAATTTTTTCGCGTCAAGAAAAGTCGAAGATATTGGGCGGGCGGGCCGGCCGGCTGGGCGGGCAAGCTGGGCCTATAAAGCTGGGCGGACAGGCTGGGCGGGCCAGCTGGTCAGGCGCATCGGTCCAAGCTCGTTTGGGCGAGATGAGGTTTGGTGAGATGGGGGTTTTTTTTAAGGGTCAATATCTCGACGTTTAGACATAAACGTCAAGGTATTGGCCTTTGCCGTGGGCCTTGATTTTGGGGGATTTGGGGAGGCCGGGTTCGGTATCGGCCTTGGTTTCTCTCATTTTCTCAAGGAACTGGCCGAGCATTTCTTCGCGCCAGGCGGCCCGATTGGTTGGGGACTGGTGGGTTTTGGGGCTTGGGGCCGGGCTTGGGCTATTTATGGTGGTCATGGCTAAACCTTTTGGAGGGGCGCGGGTTTGAATAGGGGCCGTGGCGCTTAAGTCCCGGCGGTTTTTTGGGGCTCGGGTTGAGCCTACGGTCAGTTATTCAAGAATTGGGCCAAGTTTTATCCATGATTATTGACCAAAGGTTGAGTTTATGGCCAAGATAGGTAAAAATAGTATCGTAGGGCATGGCGTAGCCCTTGGCGGGATTGGCCGCCGGGGCTAGAGGCCAGGCCCGTTTTGGGTAAGGGCGTCTTTTTGACCGTTTGAAAAGAGCCTAAGCGTTTTGGTAGTTGGAAGGATTTTGGAGGGGAGATGTTTCAAAAAGTCGCCATCGCCAACAGGGGTGCCGTGGCCGTCCGTTTGATTTCGACATTACGGGAAATGGGCGTCGAGAGCCTACTGTTGTGTTCGGAGGCCGATCTTAAGTTGCCTTACGTGGGCGGCGCCAGTAAGGTCGAGGTATTGGGCCCCGCGGCGCCGCGGGAAAGTTACCTAAACCAAGAGAGGGTTATCCAGGCCGCCAAAAAGTTAAAGGCCGAGGCCATTCATCCGGGTTGGGGCTTTTTGTCTGAGGACGCGGAGTTTGCCCGAAAAGTCATCTCCGAAGGACTGGCCTTTATCGGACCCTCGCCGGAGTGTTTGGCCATCATGGGTCACAAGGTCTCGGCCAGAAAGAAGATGGCCGAGCTGGGGCTACCCATCTCGCCCTCGACCGAGGAATTAACCGGGACCCCCGAGGAAAAAGCCCAAAAGGCCAAAGCCATAGGTTTTCCCTTGATGATTAAGCCGGCCGGGGGCGGGGGCGGCATCGGCATGATTCCGGTAACGGACGAAGAGAAGTTACTAAAGGCCTTGGAAACGGCCGAGTCCCAGGCCCTGCGGGGTTTTGGCAGCGGCTCGGTTTACGCCGAAAAACTAATCGTTAACCCCAGGCACGTGGAGTTTCAGGTGGTGGCCGACAAAAAGGGCGCGGCCAGGCACCTGTGGGAGAGGGATTGTTCCATCCAAAGGCGACGCCAAAAGATCTTGGAGGAAGCCGGGGCCCCAAATATCGAAAGGGCCGCCTTATCGGCCATGGCCCAAAAGTCGGCCGAGGTTTTAAGTAAGCTTAATTACGATCATCTGGGGACGGTCGAGACCCTCTACGATGGGGAATCGGGCTTTAATTTTTTGGAGGTTAACCCCAGGCTTCAAGTCGAACACGCCGTGACCGAGAAAGTGAGCGGCGTTAACTTGGTGGCCGCGCAAATTAGGTTGGCCATGGGGGAGGGGGTGGACGAAATCCTCTCGGATTACGGTTGGCCGCCCCAACCAGGCTCCCAAGCCGGGCTGGGGTCAGGCTCCCAAGCGGGGCACCAGCCAGGCTCTCAAGCCGGGCTTGAGAAAGGTCCCCAAGGCCATGCCCTGGAGGCTAGGATCTACGCGGAAGATCCGGTTAGGTTTTTGCCTTCCCCGGGTAAGATTACGGTTTTTAGGCCGCCCGCGGGTCGCCCTGGCTTAACCATCATAACCCCTTACGGGGAGGGGTGCGAGGTTACGCCATTTTATGACCCCATGATCGCCCAGGTGATCGTCCATACCCAGGATCGGCTTGGCTCTTTAAAAATGATGTCCGAGGTCTTGGCCGAGTTTGAGGTGGCCGGGATAAAAACCAACATTGGCTTTTTAAGGCTAATGATGGAGTTTGGCCCCTACGTGGCCGGGAACTTACATACGGGACTGGCCGACGAGCTCGTGGCCTCGGAAAACTACAAGGCTCGCCTGGAGGCCCTTAAGTGTTAAGGGTTGACCTCCATTGCCACTCGACGGCATCGGACGGGACCTTTTCGCCAAGGGATTTGGTGAAACTGGCCAAATTCCATAACCTGGCCGCCTTGGCCCTGTGCGACCACGATACCGTCGATGGCTTGAAGGAGTTTTTTGAGGCCGGGCGGGAGCTAAACTTTCGGGTCCTGGGCGGGGTGGAAATAAGCCTGGAATATAAAAACATCACCCATCTATTGGGCCTGGGGGTCAAGTCCCAGGGGGAGTTGCCCGAGTCCTTGGAAGTGGTCAAGGATTTTAGGCTGGAGCGTAACAAAAAACTCCACGCCCGTTTGGCCGAGGCCGGGGTTAACCTAAGCTGGGAGAGACTTTTGGAAATTTCCGCGGGTGGGCAGATGGGGCGGCCCCATTTCGCCATCGCCATGCGCGAAGGGGGTTATTGCCATGACCTGGCCGATTGCTTCAAGCGTTATCTGGCCAAGGGCTGCCCCACTTACGTAAATAAAATTCGGCCCACCCCGCAAAAGGCCCTGGGCATTTTAAGGCAATCCGGGTTCGCCCCGGTCTTGGCCCACCCGGTCAGCTTAAGGCTCTCGGCCGATGAATTTGATCGGGCCATGCCCGATTGGGTCGAATGGGGACTCATTGGCCTTGAGGCCTACCATCCCGACCAAAGCCCGGAATTTTCCGAGTTTATGGTTCGGATTTGCAAAAAATATAACCTGGTGGCCACCGCCGGGTCCGATTACCACGGGGCCAACAAAAAAACGCCCCTTAGCTGGGTCAAGCGCCATAGCCCTTTGGGCCTACGGGTCATAGACGATTTGACCAGGGCCATGTGAATTTGGGCTAACGCGGCCCCCCAAAGGCTAAACCGGATAAAAGAACTTAGCGAAATAAGCGAGAAAAACGAGTTTAGCGAGTTTAGCGAGTTTAACGAATATACGAGCGCGCGAAAACATGGTTAAGCGCTAACCCAAAAGCCAGGCGCTTTTTTTAAGCCAAGATAAACCCCCGGGCAAGTCCGGGGATCGCGTTTTGGGTTTGGCGCGAAAAATAACGGGGAATCGTCAGGTGATTTCCCGGACAGGATCGAAACGTTATGCCAAAGGTATCTAGAGTTTTAGGGTTACACTTAAGTCCCAACAAAAAAGGAACTTCCCGGGTTTTGCTGGATAAATTCGCGAACGGCGTCGTCGAGGCCGGGTCGGAATTCACGTTGCTATCGATTAGCGACTACCCCAACCTAAGCGGCTGCGTGGCCTGCGGGGCCTGTTCAAAGACCGGCCAATGCCGGATAACGGATGACATGGAGGTCTTTTACCAGGCCTTTGACGAAAACGTCAAGATCGTCGTGGCCAGCTCCCTTTTCTTTTACGACGTGCCCGCCCAAGGCAAGGCCGTAATCGATCGAAGCCAAGCCTATTGGTCCAGGCGTTACGTTTTGGGCCAAAATCAAACGGGCAAAGAGGGGGCCAAGGGCTTTCTCCTGGCCGTGGGGGCCACCAAGGGTAAGGATCTCTTTACCCCGGTGAGCTTGTCGGTCAAATACTTCTTTGACGCCCTGGCCTTCCCCAAAAAGTTCGGGACCCTGTTTTTTAAAAGCCTGGAGGGCCCGGCCGATATCTCCGAAGAGCAGTTTCTCCAGACCCGGGCGGCCGGTTTTGAGTTTGGTTCGCCGTTTTAACCAAACCTAAGTCGCTTTGATTTTTCCATGTTGGCCAAGAAAAACCCCGGGGCTTTTCTTGGCCAAAAAAATGTCCGGGGGCCGCAAAAATTTGGGGATAAACGGCCGTTAGGGGGGCTGGGAGCGTTTTGGAGCCTTGGGAGGGAAGGTAAGGTCAGATTTGGCCGCGGAAGGCCGCTCTGGGGCGATTAGGGGCGCTCGCGGGCCGATTTCGGGAGGGGATGAGGTTTTTTGGCCCGAAATAACCCCGGGGTTAGTTGGGATTAAGGTTTAGGGCGGCC
Organism: Deltaproteobacteria bacterium; assembly: GCA_031277995.1. Taxonomy (GTDB): domain Bacteria; phylum Desulfobacterota; class Desulfarculia; order Adiutricales; family Adiutricaceae; genus JAIRNQ01. Next base: position 1,638 of record JAITLH010000236.1, on the reverse strand, counting down.
ATGAGTAACATGACGGCCGTGCCCGTGGCCAGGGGTTCCGACCAGAGGCGGTAACCAGGGGAGGGGGTAAAGGAAAAGGGCATGCCCGGGGCGGAAATCAGGGCGCCTAAGGGGACTTGGTCTTGGGGGAAAACTTTATGGGAAGTCGAGGCCTCAAGAATCAAATTAAAGGAATTGGGGATGGGGCCTAGTTTTGGGGACCAGACTTGGGCGCCCGGAAGGCTTTGGGCCAGGGTTTGGGCCTTTGGGGGAATTATGTCATGGACGAGAACTTTGGCGCCAAGGCTCGTTAGGCGTTTCGCGGCGGCGGAGCCCACGGGGCCGGCGCCGATTATTAGGACGGTTTGGTTTACAAGGTTTGAACCGTTCATTAAATAAAGGGCCTGGGCAAAGCCCAGGCCCGTGGCCTGGCCGTTTGGGGCCCTATGGTTTGACTTAAGGTTTAGGCAGTAAAAATCGTCGTCGTTGGAAGAGAGGATAAAATCCGCCCCATGGTTTTGGGCCTCAATTAGGCCCGGGGCGTTTGGGACGGTAATAAAGGCTTGGCAGCCCAGGCGCCGGGCGATTCGCTTTAGGGCCTCGGAAAAACCTTCGATTATGCCCTCCCCGGAGGAGTCGGGAACGATGGCCACGGTTTTTTTAAGTAGGGCTTTTTGGGCGGCATTGGGGTCTTGGTCGAGGGCCTGGGCGGCGAGGGCCAGAAGGGATTGGCCCGTGAGGTCAAATAGCGTTGCCTCAAAGCCTGTCCAGTCAAGGCCAAGTTCGGCGATATCGGTGGGAACCAATCTTGTCATGGGGCGAAAAATAGCCCCAAAGGGAGCGAGATCCTCTTTGGGGCTTAAGATTTAGGGATCAAAAAAAAAGAAGAAGAAAACCCAGGGAGGCGAAACTATTTAAACCCGGTCAGAAAATGGCTGGGCCGGGTTTGGGCGAGTTAGCAGCCCATGGACCCATGGCTATAGGCGGCCAAGACTTCTTTGACTTCGGGGAACTCGGCTTTGAGGGCCTTTTCCACGCCCATTTTAAGGGTCAACGAAGCCATGGGGCAGGTACTGCAAGCGCCGGTCAGGCGGACCTGAACCACTCCGTCTCTATAGTCAACCAATTCCACGTTACCGCCGTCGGCGATGAGGGTGGGACGAACTTTGTTTAGGGCCGCTTCTAACGCGCTATTATCCATGAGTTACACCTAAAAAATCCCCTTTGGGAGATTTTCGCTGAGGCCAAAGGCGTTAAATACTTTGAACTTTGACCGAAAAAAATCCTGGCGAAAAGAAAAGCCTTATGGCGCTTGGCCAAAGGGGCATGCCTTGACGCGAATCGCGATCTTGGGTACGGGAGGCGCAAAATGCCGTCAACCGGAAGCTCCGGTTCCACAGAAAAAGCTCCCGTGCCATATGATTCTAGTTTATCAAAATACGGGAATTTTACAAGCCAAAGCCAAAAAATGGCCAAAAAATCGCGAAGCTAACAAGGTTTACCATGGGTAAGGCGTCTATGGGTAAGGCGCCCGGGGGTAGGCGTCCGGGGATAAGGCGTCCGGGGGTAAGGCGCCCGGGGGTAACCTTGGGGCGGGGCGAACTTTTTGGCGCGGCCTTTACTGCAGGCCGCGTTTGAAGTTAAAGGAAAGGCCGGGGC
>JAITLH010000187.1 GCA_031277995.1 Deltaproteobacteria bacterium | reverse complement strand
GGCTGAACCCGGCTAACGTTTACCCCTCGAGGCAGTTGTAAAACCCCCAGTAATTCTTCGAGGTTAAATCTTAAAACCTTAGAGCCTGGCTCTTCTTTGGAGAGATCCACGCTGTAAATCAAATTTCTGTTTTCTATGAGCTTAAACTGGGCCGTGTTGGCCTCCACCCTCAGGGTAATCCTCTCCGGGAAAGGTTGGCCCAGCACGGCCACCTTTTCGTCGGGCAGGCTCACCTCCAAAGCCACCGGAATCTCCCTGGTGCTCGTGCCCGAGGCCGATACCATCAGCCAAAACATGAAGGACAAGAGTAGGGACAGGGCAAACAGGGGAAATTTGGTTTTGAGGAGTTTTAGAAGCACTTAAACCGTCGCCTTTTCCAAACCGGTTCCGTCGCGGCCAGATCAATTGGTTAACTTAGAACCCTTAGCTTAACTGCCTTTTGAAGCACCGGGACCAAAGTCTCCCAAGAGAAAAGGCTCATAGAGGCTTACATCTTTAAAGCCTTAGGTGACTTGTCTTTTCGTGATTTTAGTCCCATGTGGGAGAGCAATCTGTCCCTTAGGGAGGCCGCTCCCATCATGACCTCGACCTCGCCATCCCGAACCAAGGAAACCAGGCCCCTTTCTTCGCTGACCACCACGACCAGGGCGTCTGACTCTCGAGAGAGGCCAATGGCCGCCCGATGGCGGGTGCCAAAAAAACGGCTAACGCTGTCTTCGGAAGGCAGGAGCGGCAAAAAACAACCGGCCGCGGCCAGGCGTCCATCGTGGATAATGGCCGCCCCGTCGTGCAAAGGGGCGGCCGTATTGAAGATGGCCAGTAACAAACGGTCAGAAACCACGGCGCCAATCTTGGCACCGGCCTCGATGTATTCGCCCAAACTGACCCGGCGCTCAAAGGCGATTAAGGCCCCGGTCCTTTTTTCGGCCATGAAAAAACAAGCCCTGACCACTTCGTTGATGGCCTCGGCCAAGACCGGATTGGTCTTGGCAAAGGAAAAACGCCCGGCCCTGGCCAAGCCCCTTCTGATGTCCGGGGTAAAAAGTAAGACCACTACCAAAAATAGATTTGACAGTAAATAGGACATCATAAAGCTTAAAGTCAAGAGTTGGAACTTGGCTGACAAAAAATAAGCCACGGCCAAAACGCCCAAACCCAACAAAACCTGACCGCTTCTGGTGCCCTTAACCAGCGAAATTATTTGATAAATAATCAGGGCCACCAGAAAGATATCAATATAATCCTCAAAACGCATCCCGGCGATTGAGTTTAAAATAAAAGTGATTATGGTTGATATCGAGTTCATCTAGAAGCTGAGCCGACCTTCCCGGGACGAGGGGCCAAAAGGACCCAATGCTCGCGATAAAATAAACTTAATTATTCAAATAAGTAAAGCGATAAAAAAAACAACGACCCAGGGCCGCGTATTTTTTTTACAAAAATAACTTTCGTCGCGATTTTTTTTCGCTCTGGCCCCAAAAACTTTTCTCAACCAAAGGCTTTGGGCCCCAAAGGCCTTTAAAAACTAAGATTTTAGCGACTTTGTCTAAAGCCCTTCCCGGTCAATGGCCAAGGCCACCTCGATGGCTTCCAAGCTGGGGGCCACGTTATGAACCCTGACTATCTCGGCCCCCTTTAAAACGGAAATGGCCGTGGCCGTGGCCGTGGCCGCGTCTCTTTTTAGGGCATCGGGGTTTTTAATGATTTTTCCCAAAAAAGCCTTACGCGATAAGGCCATGACCCGTCTGAAGCCCGGGGGGATGACCTGAGCGAAGTGTTTTATCAAGGTCAGATTGTGATCGGCGTTTTTGCCAAAACCCAAACCAGGGTCTAAAAAAATCTTTTCCCTAGGCACTCCCGCTTTCATGGCCGCCAGGGCCCTTTCCAACAAAAAGGCCCTAACCTCACCGACCACGTCATCGTAGCGGGGCTCGACTTGCATGGTCCGGGGTTGGCCCAGCATATGCATTAAGATTATGGGGGCCCCAAATTTGGCGCAGACCTCAAGAATGGCCGGATCGTTTCTGGCCGCGTAGACGTCATTAACCAGGGCCGCCCCGGCCAAAAGGGCCCTTCGGGCAATCTCGGCCTTATTGGTGTCCACGGAAATGATGGGTTTTTCGGGCCAAGCGGCCAAAGTGGTCAAAACCGGCTCAAGGCGTCGCCATTCTTCTTCCAAGGGGGTGGGCAAAGATCCCGGTCTGGTGGTCTCGGCCCCCAAATCCAAAATAAGGGCCCCTTCGGCCAGGTGCTTTTTGGCCTGATTTATGGCCGCCTGGGCCTCGAAAAACAAGCCCCCGTCGGAAAAGGAATCCGGGGTCAGGTTGATGATGCCCATGATGACCACTTGGGAAAAATCCAAGGCGTAGGTTCGGTTTTCAATGGTCCAGACCAATTGGCTGGAACCCTCAATTTGACTTACCTTTTCTTGGCTTAACTTAAGGCTTTCCGGCATGTTCCCAACCAGGTCCCAGCATCCAAAACTAGCGAAAAGTTCCAAAAACTTGTGGCTGCCAAAACAACTTTTGGGGGCCGCTTAAGGCCCCAAAAGTCGCTTTGGGCAGGGCCTAAACCATCCAGCTCACCCGGGTGGTCAGGTTAGAAGTCGTAAACCATCAAGCCGGGGTGGGATCGGGCTTATCGACGAAGGGCGGATCGGGCATGATGTCCACCGGGGGCGATTGAAATTTCATCTCAGTACTGGGCACCGGGACTTCCAGACCCTCGGCGATGATGGCTTTTTCGCAGACCTTGATGACCTCGGCCGCATCCAGGGTCTCCTTTTCCAAAAGTAAGGCGCTTAGGTCGGCCAAGACGTCCATGTGGGCGTTAATCAGCCTGGTGGCCGTCTGGTAAGCCTCGTTGACCAACTCGGTCACCTCGGTGTCAATGGCCTGGGCGGTTTTTTCCGAATAATCCCGGTGCTGGGCGATCTCCCGACCCAAAAAGATCTGGCTTTCTTCTTTGCCAAAGGACAACGGGCCCAGCTTACTCATGCCAAAACGGCAGACCATGTTTCGAGCGATGGCGGTGGCCCTTTCGATGTCATTGGTCGCCCCGGTGGTGATGGATTTTAAGGCCAATTCCTCGGCCACCCGCCCGGCCATGAGTATGGCCAATCTTACCTTAAAAAAATTCCTGGAATGAGTGTAGCGATCCTCCAAGGGCAGATATTGGGTAACGCCCAGGGCTTGGCCTCGGGGAATGATGGAGACCTTGTGGAGGGGATCGGCCCCAGGCAGAACCAAGGCCACCAAAGTATGCCCGGCCTCGTGCCAAGCGGTGGTCTTTTTTTCTTCCTCGCTCATGATCATGCTTTTGCGCTCAACGCCCATCAGGATCTTGTCCCGGGCGGCGTCCAGATCGCTGCCCTCGACCACGTCCTTATTGTGACGGGCGGCCATGAGGGCGGCCTCGTTTATCAGGTTTTCCAAGTCGGCCCCGGAAAAGCCCGGAGTGCCTCTGGCCACGACGGCCAAGCTGACCTCGGGCGAAAGGGGCACCTTTTTGCTATGAACTTTGAGGATCTGCTCACGGCCCCTGACGTCGGGCACCGGCACGACCACTTGACGATCGAAGCGGCCGGGCCTAAGCAGGGCCGGGTCGAGCACGTCGGGACGGTTGGTGGCGGCGATGACGATTAAGGCTTCATTGGGCTCAAATCCGTCCATCTCGACTAGGAGCTGGTTTAGGGTTTGTTCGCGCTCGTCATGACCCCCGCCCAAGCCGGCGCCCCTATGGCGGCCCACGGCGTCAATTTCGTCAATGAACAAAATGCAGGGCGAATTTTTCTTAGCCTGGGAAAACATGTCCCTGACCCGGGAAGCGCCCACGCCCACGAACATTTCCACGAAATCCGAGCCGCTGATGGAAAAGAAAGGCACCCCGGCCTCGCCGGCGATGGCCCTGGCCAGTAAAGTTTTACCGGTTCCGGGGGCGCCCATCAACAAAACCCCTTTAGGGATACGGCCGCCGAGCTTAACGAACTTATTTGGCTCCCTTAAAAAATCGATGATTTCCTCAAGCTCGCCTTTGGCTTCCTCAATGCCGGCCACGTCTTCGAAGGTGATTTTCTTTTGATCGTCTGAGAGCATCTTGGCCCGGCTCTTGGCAAAGGTCATGGCCTTGCCGCCGCCTTGCATCTGGCGCATGAAAAATAACCAGATGGCCACCAAGATAACCACCTGGACCAAGCCGCCCAAAAACGTATACCAGTAAGTCGAGGGGGCCTCGGCAATGGAAGTGGTGACGTTGGCCGCCCGC
>JAITLH010000171.1 GCA_031277995.1 Deltaproteobacteria bacterium | reverse complement strand
CGAGGTAAAAGACCAAACATTTATAGTCAACAAAATATCAATTAAATATACAATCTTTATTTTCAAAAGAAAAAAAAGATTTACATTTAAATTCATTACGCTAAATATCAAACTTTTGGGGTCGTCGTGGATATCGACTTTGAAAAACGGCGGCTGACTTCTTTTCGGTTCATATGGGGGAGAAATGGGGGAAGCCAGAATTAGTAAAGCTTGGTTATATCATGACCAATTTGAATGGTCAAGATTTTTAGGCAACAGATAACTTATTGAAATTACAATTAAAAAATTAGTTCGCGATCGCGAAAACGACCCTTTAAGTTATGTTGTATAAAGCGCCCTGAATTGACCCAAGATAGGGTGGGTAGGTAATGATGGGGGGTAGGCGAAAACTTTGCCCAAGGCGGGGGCGAACTGGCCTTAAGGCGGGGGGCCATGGATAACCCGGCCCTAAGCCAAAATCCCGGACCTCACCCCCAACGAAAAAATCGCCGTAAACGCCCCAAATCGGCCGTGGGCGGCCTTGGACAACCGGGTTGGGTATATTTTTATGGGTCAAGGGTTTTGGATCGCCCTAAGGCCCCTTTTTGACCGTTTTCAAAATTTCGGACATCGGTCAAAATAACCCCTGGGGGTTTTCGCCGCTAAAACGGGAGAGGCGAGTTCGAAGCCAATTTAAGCCTTCAAATTATAATCTTTTAATCATAAAGGCAATAGTCAAGATAAAAGTTAAATAAGTCTGCTGCCGACGTATATTTAAGTTATGAAGCGTAAACATTTTTTTAAAAATATTGTTTGAATTTCTAGCTTTTAAAAATTCATCTAAAATATAAGAATTACTTTCCGTGAGTATATTCTTATTTAAAAGAAGAGTATTTAAATTTTTATCCATTATATCTCTATAAACACCATTAATTAATATAGTAAACCTTTTAAACTTAGCCCGGAAGCCTAAATTGGAACCGCTAAGGTTCTGCCCATGCTGCCTATAGCGTAAACTTGGCCTGGGGTCATAGATGACCTTGCCTTCTTGGCCGCTTACCACTAGGTAAGCCCACCAGTCGTGCGAAGCGATCTCATGGCCCAAAGCCAAAGAGATTAGCTCGCGGGCTTTGGCGTTAAAGGCCATGGTATTGCCCCCGCCCGGGGACTGAACCAGGGCGTTTCCAAAGGAGGGCGGGTATTTGTTCTGTAGCGGGGACAGGCCGTACTCGACGTTTTCGGAATCGACTAAAACGGTCCTTGAGCAGTAAAGAACCGGTTGGTTTCGTTCCCCGTCCGTAAAGAAACCAATGGTCCTTTCGATTTTGTCAAAATGCCAAACATCGTCTTGATCGCACCAAAAAAAAAGGTCCGCCTCAATTTCCCGGTTAGCGGTCAAGGTTAAAAAATTACTGGCGAAACCCTGTTTGGGCCCGACATATATCTTGACCCTGTCTTGAAAAGAGTTTTTAATAACCCAGGATTCTATTATGTCCAAGGTTTTGTCGGTCGAGCCGTCATCCGAGACATAGAGTTTCCAGTCCGCGTGGGTTTGCTTTTGGATGGATTCAAGCTGTTCCGAGATGTATTTCTCGCCGTTATAGCTGGTCATAAGTATCGCTATTTTCATAAATACCACAATATTTTACGATAAAAAAATTTTTATCGTAAAATTAAAGAAAAAAACTACTGAAAAAACTCTTTAAACGCATAAAAAGATAGCTATATAAAGCATAAAAAATATATATTTATTAGTATATTTTTTATACCTTTCTATTTATACATACATATACCTATTTAAACGCAACTAACCTAACCCCAGGCCAACAAAGCTGATTGGGATAATAACTTTTTTGCTTTTCTTTTTCAATACCGCGAATTCAATTCAATTCAATTCTTGGGAATCGGCGCTGTTTTGCCGCTTTTTTGAGTTCTTAAATATATACCCATAAAATTAAATGGTTGCCAATCAAGCTTTCAAACCTGGTTTAAATCACTAAGGCCATGATTTTTTGCGACCATGATTGATGAAAAACTTAACGCCCATTTTTTTTAAATAAGCCCGCCATCTAACCGAGGGACCGCGACAATTTTAAGGAGTCAACCTGATGAAAATCGCTATATTAGGCGCCGGCGCCATGGGCTCTCTATGCGGCGCTTTTTTGGCCGGTCAAAGCGAAAACCAAATTACCCTAATAAATAGAAGAAAGGATCATGTCGAGGCCATAAACCAAAGGGGCCTAATCGTCAAATCCTCCCAAGGGCCTGACCTCGTAATCAAAAACCTAAAGGCCGTAACGAGCGCCGACTTAGTGGGCGAGCAAGAACTCGTCATAGTCTCCGTCAAAGCCACCGGGACGAAAGAGGCCATCGATCAATCACTAAATCTGGTCGGCCCCGCGACCATGGTCCTAACCTTGCAAAATGGTTTGGGCAATATCGAAACCCTTTGCCAGGCCGTAAACCCAAGCCAAGTGCTGGGGGGCGCCAATTCCTATGGCTCTTGGTTTTATAAACCAGGGGAGGTTATATTGGCCGGTCGCGGCGAGATAGTCATTGGGCAATTGGACGATAGAGACGGCCAACGGCTTATGAATCTTAAAGGTCTTTTTGAAAGATCTTCAATAAATGTCAAAACGACCACCAACTTAAAAGGGATAATATGGACCAAACTAATTAGCAATATAGGAATAAACGCCCTGTGCGCCATCTTAGGCATAAAAAATGGTCTTTTAATAAAAAAACCCGAATCGGAAGCGCTTATGACCCAAGCGGTAAACGAAGCCGCCGCCGTGGCCAAGGCCGAGGGCGTGACGCTTGAAACCGATGACCCGGTAGCTTACGCCAAAAAGGTATGCCAAAACTCCGCCGAAAACATTTGCTCCATGCTCCAAGACGTCAGGGCGAAAAAACAAACCGAAATTTCCGCGATTAACGGCGCCATAGTAAATTTAGGCAAAAAACACCAAATCCCCACCCCGATTAACGGCGTATTAACCGATTTAGTCAAATCAATCCAACAAAATTATTAAACTTAGCCATAAAAACAAAACGCCTCCGACAAAACCATTAAACTTAGCCATATAATCAAACCCACTCCACCATAGTCAGTAAACTTTGCCATATAATCAAAACCACTCCACCAAAGTCAGTAAACTTTGCCATATAATCAAAACGCCTCCGCCAAAATAATTCATTAACCGATATTATTATCCAAAGAGCTTAAAGCCGCTAGATAGAGGCGAAAAAAACTAGCCCGCGACGATCCGCCTGGACGGTTAGGCGCCCTTGGGGAGCTAGGGTGAGAAACGCTATTTTTTTGGCCACTTCGGCATAAAGCCAGACGGCGATAACGACAACAATAAACTCAAAACCTCATTGTTGGCTTAAAAAAAACAAAACCCCATTACCCGCGATTAAACTTAAGCCCCACGATGGTCGATAAGGTTATAGGAAACCTAGTTTCACTAAGACCTACCAAAACAGGGGCTAAAATGAACGATGAGCTTGAAAAGGCGCTGGAAAACTTAGCCCGTAATGGGGATCTTTATTCCTTCGGTCAGCTAATAACCTCCCTAAATATCCACGCCTTTATTTTGAAAAGGCCAATCAATGGCCATGCAGAATCGGTTTTACCCGCCAAGGCCCAAGTTTGTCTAAACGATCATAATCTTCCCGTCGTTTTCGCCTTCGGTTCCAAAGGGGAAGCCGAGTATTTTTTGAAGGTGGCGGGGACCAAACTTTTTGGGACGCTTGCTTGTGAAACAAAAGAATATAACGGGCAGAAACTTCTATTGTCAGTGGCGGCCATGGGTCTCTCCCTGTGGGTCAATCCCAAACAAACCAAAAACGAAACCCATGGGGGGCGCCTTTTCTCTCCCTCCGAAACCGTCGCCTTAATTGGCCTTGTCTCGCCCGACAATACCACGGTCACCCAAATTACCCTGAGCCAAACCGTTCCCGACATTCAAGAGCTGGATCTTTCGAAATCCAAAACCTTGGTCGAGCTTTGCGACATTTTTTATGATGAAGATCCCTCGGAAATAGCCATCCGCCTGTCAAGGTTAGTCGAAAAAGGAATCGTTAACTTTGTCTCTTCCCCTTTCGACAAAGAAATTAAGTTATATGAACCTTTGGCAAGTTTTTATTTGGGATTTGGGAGTTATTCGCCCAGAGGTAGGGAGTTTAGGGATTGGTTTAAGCGTTTAATAACAATTTGTTATATAGAACGCGGTGACGCGACTAACGGAATACATTCTTTACTCGCCGAAAACAGTAAATTAAAAAAAGAACTGGATTTTTCCGAAAGTTTCAAGCAAAAAGTTAAAAGGGAATATCAAAAATTAAAATCCAAGCTGGAGCAAGAAAAAATCGTTCACTCCGAAGCCATGGATTCCGTGCTTTTAACGCTTGAAGCCGAACGGAATCAGAGGGCGAAAGACGGGTTTATCATTGAGAATTTATACAAAAAGGTAGCCCGCTTGGAAAACGACATCAGGGCCTCGGAAGAATGGCCTTACCCCACGGGCCTAGACGAAGTTTTAACCGCGGTGGAAAAATTGTATTCGTCTAAATTGGTGATAGCCCCGGGCAAACACCGAGTCGAGGTCACGGATCCAACGATGGAAAAACATCAAGGTTTGGTCACCCAAGCCGTAACGATGTTTAAGGCCTTGGCCTTGTCCTTGTATCCAATGAAATTCAATTTTGGGGGCCTTAACCTAAACCGATTCAAAGAAGACACCGGCTTGGAACTATATATCGCGACCGGAAAAGACAACCCAAGTAGTACGATATGCACTAGGAGAGTGGCCTGGCAGGGTCAACATTATGTTTGCAATAATTACATTCAAGCCGCTAAAGATAACTGCAGACTTCTTATTCACTTCAAATTCTTAGACGATGAGAGAAAAATACTTATTTCACACCTCACGGCCTTCGCCATATCCGGACTTTTTAAGTTAGCCACATAAATATTAAATTTATCTCATTTTAACCTTTAATCTCATAGAATTTAGGCTTTTTCGGCCCTGACCTCGGCTTGTGGCCTTTTGAGATACTTCTCCAAGTCGGAACCGCCCAGCCAATCGTCGACCTCGTCATCGGTCAAAATGACCGGCATACGGCTGTGGTAAGGGGCCATGCTTTCGTTGGCCTCGGTGGTTAGAACGGTAAAGCGTTCCGTTACGTTTCCTTTTGGCTGATCGACGTAGCTATTCCAAAACCCCGCCAAAAATAAATACCCTACCCCGCCTAAGGTAAAAATGAAGCGGTCCTTCTTCTTTTGGCCAGGCACGGCCTTCCATTCGTAAAAGCCGCTGGTCAAGGTCGCGACCCTCCGTTCCAGTAGAGACTTTTTAAACATGGGTTTTTCCAAGGCCGTTTCTTGCCTGGCGTTAAAAACCACCCCCTTACCTTGCCAACCAGGAAAACCCCAAATCATGGGCCTGGCCAAACGCCGGCCCTTTTCCAAGGTGAACACCGGGACGATATCGGTGGGAAATATCTCGCCGTAAAATTTTATTGACAAGTCTAGCGCTTGCCCCTTGGCCATTAAGGCGTTTTGTAGGTTCGCTTCGGGAGCGATAAAAAAGCGTCCACACATGTTCGCGGCTCCTTAATCCCAATAGACGGTTAATGGATCCCTCTTATAAAGCCAACGTTCATTCGCTCAAAAACAATCCAAAAGTCCCAAATACTTTAGCCTTTTCTTTGAGCGGGAATTCCCATGCCAGGCAAACACCAACCGGCGCCAAGTCCTTTGGGCTAATTCCCCCCTTGGCCTTTTTAGGCCAACGCCTAATTTGGCAGCTAACCAAACCCCTTTTTAAAAAATATATCAGAGCGGTAGCCAAAAAAACAATGTTGGTTGGCCCAAACCTTGTCGCCAAGTCTTGGTTTGGCGCCATGGGACCTACCCAAGCTTAACTTAACCGCTTCAAACTGGGCCCATTGGGACAAAGTTTCCGGCCATTTCGGGACAAAGCTAGCCAGCCATTTAAGGATAAAGCTACCCATAAGAATAAAAAAATTTGGTGATTTTGCGTTACGATGGCCTATTTATGGAACTGTAAATACTTTTGGATAATGATACCTTAAAAACTAACCCATGATTTAAAATTCACCCATATTGGCGTAAACCATGCCCAAGCCTATCGCGATTATTTAGGCCCCCATTCCCAAACGTTCAAAAATTATCCGGTCGCGGCTTAGGGCGGCCAAGCGCTCCCCTTAACCAAAAATCGGTACGCTCCCCCCCCCTCGAAAACGGGCCCGCGAACGCCCCAAATCAACCCGTGCCGGGCTTTTGGAACGGTATTGGGACTTTTACCCTGGGTCGATCGTTCTAGGGCGTCCTGGGGCCATATGGGCGTTTTTGCCCGAAAGCCCCAAGTCAAAACCACGCCTGGACGAAAAAACTTTTTTGGGCTAATTTTCCGGGGGATAGAGACGGAAGGGTCAAGGGAAACGGCAAAACACCTTGCCCCCAGGGAGAGGACTTGAAACTTTTCAAGATAACCTCTCCCTGGGGGGGTGGTTTTTTTCGCGCCAGATTTTTCCGTTAAGATTGGGTGTTAGGGGATTAACCGGTAACTCGCGTAGGTGACCGGGGCGTGCAGAGTGTTAATGCTGCGCTCCAAAAGGATCTCGTGGTGATCCAGGCCACTATAGCCAAAAGTTATTTGGATGGCGCTGGCGACGAACTGGCAACTCCTATCCAAGGCGATGGGCAGGCTATCGCCCTGGAGTAAGCTTCCGGTTAAAACGCTCGAAAAAATGTCCCCGGTCCCGTGATACTGGGTCGGGACCTGGGGCCTTCCGGCCAGCCAAAAGCGGCCGTCTTCTCGGTTAAAGGCGGCCACGAAACTACGATCGGAGTTTGACTTTAAGGGGAGGCTGGTGATAACCGGCATGCTGGGCCCCAAATCGGCCAAGGCCTTAAGCCATTCTTTGACCTGTTCCTCGGTTAAACTCTCCGGAACCTCGCGATCAAGCATAAAGGCGGCCTCGGTGATGTTTGGGGTGATGACCTTGGCCTTGGAAGAAAGGCTACGCATCTCTCCAATCATCTCCGGAGGCATGGAAGCGTAAAGCTTACCGAAATCGGCCATGACCGGATCGACCACCACCAAGGTGTCCTCATCGGCAAAGCTTTTTATAAAATCCCTGACCATGCCCGCTTGCTTAGCCGAGCCCAAAAAGCCGCTATAAATGGCGTTAAAACGTAACTTAATGGCCTTCCAGTGCTCGATAAAACCTGGCAGTTGGTCGGTTAGATCGAATAGTTTAAAGCCCTCGATGGCGGTGTGGGTTGACAGAACCGCCGTTGGCAAGGGACAGACCTCAAAACCCATGGTCGAAAGGATGGGGATGACCACCGTCAAAGAACACCTGCCAAAGCCCGATAAATCGTGAATCGCCGCTATCCGAGGCAAAGGGTTATTCATTAAAATCCTCCTTAAATAGTTAACTTTTATGATTAAGTTTATAGAAAATCCATGATTAGCGACTTTTTTTTAATTTTACGCTAATCTTGTCTTTAGTTCAATTGTCTTTTTTGGGATTATTTGAGCCGCGAGCCGTTGTTTACCCTGAATCATCGCTATCTTTTTCATGTTCCAGGTCACAATCACCATCATAATCGTCAAATTCCAAGTCGGGTTCCGACCAGTCGTTGGCGCTACCGGGCTCTCGATCGCCCCAAGGGAGACTGGCTTTAGCTTGGCCGTCTTGCTCTTGACCCTCTCGCTCTAGCTCCCCCTCGCCATCTTCCGATGGGGCCGAGACTTTCACGGCGCCATGAAATAAACCCACCAGGCCCGTTAGGCCCAAAAGAATCATCAAGGTCCCGGAAAAGATCAACATCACAAATTCATGGGGAGCCTCTTTAATCAAGTAGGCCCGATAGACGACGTAGAGGCCCAGTGGCAGAAAAAGCGTCAGAAGGCTGACGGCTAAAAGTTTAAAACGCATCAAGACCTCGCTTAAAACAAAACAAAAAACCTCAAAGAAAACCAAGGCATATTAACACAACTGGAAATACTAGTCAAGAATTGAAAAAATTTTGTAAAATTTGACAATAGAACGAAAATATTAATTCAGTAAGCCTAAAAAGAGTATTAGATGTAAATATATAGTTAATTATCCAGTTATATTATGAGTTTATTTTTTTCAGGATTTCGCGGAGGTCAGAAAAACTATTTCCTGGCCACCTTTGGGGGCGGTCCGGGAACTTTTTCGCCGGCGCCTTTGGGGGCGGTAAGAGGTTTAGGCCGAAACGAAACGAGGCTTTAAAACAAAGTTAGCCGGAGGGGCCCTGGCGAACCCACACCGGCTATTTTGTTTTGGACCGATTGGAGAGAACCCCAATCGAGTATCAGACTGTTTAAGACACCGTTACGGGCGCGTAAACCGTCTTGGTTGGAGGATTACTCCTCGGTGACCTTAATGGCGCCAACTTCGCACGCCTCAACGCAGGATTCGCAACCAAGACACTCGTCCACGTTGACCGCGACGGCCTTTTTGTCTTTGATTTCATAAACGTCCGCGGGACATGCGTCTTTGCAGTTGCCATCCCCCGTGCACTTAGCTGAATCGATAGTGACTACCCAGCCCATGTTAACTACACCTTTCTGATAAGGATATTAGAAAAAGTGCTTCTTCGTAAAAAAAAAAGAAGCCTCCCACCTGGACCCAATCCATCCCAACCGTTTATCAGCGAGGCTTATTGGTCTGGGTCAGATGGGATCTTTATAACCGAAAAATAATCGAAATGCAAGTTTTTTTGACAAGTCTCAACACCCATTAAAAGGAATCAACGGCTATGAAAAGAACGTTTTAGCCAAAAATAGGCTGATTCAGGCTGGGATTTGACCGTTTTACCTGTCAAAAAAATGAAATCAGGGCCCAAAAACGAAAAAACCGGGTTGAAAAAAAATTTCAACCCGGTGAAAATTTAATATTCTGACGCTTATTTTTCGAGTCTTTTTGTTTCTTTTAAGGCACGTTTTGAGCCCTTATTCCGGACCTTTCGCGGACGTGGGATTGGCCAAATCCGGGAGTTAAAACGTTACCAAGTAAAACCTAAAAAGGCCAAAAGAAAACCAGAAGCGTTCCAAAAACTATTAACCAACTTCTTTGACCGGATAAACGCTAACTTTTTTACGATCCGAACCATAACGCTCGTAAGTGACAATGCCCTCGATCAAAGCGAAAAGCGTATAGTCGCGGCCCAAGCCAACGTTGTTGCCAGGATGAATTTTGGTGCCCAACTGACGAACCAAGATGTTTCCGGCCTTAACTAACTGACCGGAATAACGCTTAACGCCTCTTCTCTTACCTATGGTATCTCGACCGTTTCGGCTTGATCCGCCGGCTTTTTTGTGAGCCATTTGCCCTCTCCCTCGATACCGACCCTACCTTAATAGCCAAATAGGGCCGGTTACTATGATTTGTCCGCGCGAAAGCCCTTTGTTTGGGCCCTTAGCCTATCAAGCCTCGATGGAGAGGATCTTTAAGGCGGTATAGTTCTGGCGATGCCCTTGGGCCTTATGGTAGCCCTTACGGCGTTTCTTTTTAAAGACCAGAATTTTCTTGTCCCGGCCGTGCGCAACCAATTGGGCCTTAACTTTGGCCTCGTCTATGTTAGGCTTACCCACGATGACGGCCTCGCCGTTATTGACCAAAAGCACTTCGTCCAAAACCACTTCCGTGCCAAGCGCGCCTTGAATCGTGTTGACCCAGACCACTTGGCCTTCCGTAACTTTATATTGGCGACCGCCACTTTGAATTATCGCAAACATTATCGTCCCCCTCCAGGCGAACTGAAACTAGTACTTTAAATCAAGAATCCCCATTTGTCAATAGGTAAAAAAACAAAAAAAACGACATCGCGCCCTGGGAAAAAACAAGACACTTAAGCCCCACAAACTATAAAAAATAACTACCGCTACTACCCTTGGGGTGATTAAATCATAACAAAGGCCAGCCCGCGACCAAGAATTCCTTGGCCCTGGCTAAACTATTTGAAGGCTTAATCTAAACGGTTTTTCGGCCCCGGCTAACCTAGCTAAAGGCCTAGCCTAAAAGGATTTTTTGGCCACGTCTAACTATTTGACGACCAGGTTAACCAGTTTGTCCGGGACGTAGATTTTTTTGACGATGGTCTTCCCTTCAAGCCACTTGGCCACGGTCTCGTTGGCCAGGACCAAGGGTTCTATCTCCTCGGGCGGAAGCCCGACGGCGAGGGGAAGCTTACACCTGACCTTGCCGTTTACCTGGATAACGTACTCAACTTCGGGCTTTTGGCAAGCGCTCTCGTCGTAATCGGGCCAGGAGGACTTAAAAACGCTTTCTTTGTGGCCTAAGGCCTCCCAGATCTCCTCGGCCAGGTGAGGGGCCAAGGGGGCCACCAGCTGGGCCAAGACCTCAGAGCACTTGAGGTTATGGATTTTATTTTTGGTCAGGTGGTTAACCAGTTCCATAAGCCTGGCTATGGCCGTGTTGTAGGAAAAACGGGCCAAATCGGAACTCACGGCCCTAATGGTCGAATGAAGCCAGAAAAGGGTCTCGTCGTCGGTTGGCGGGTTCGGGTCCAGGTCTTGGTCCTCCGGGGGCATGGTGGCGGCGTAGAAACGGTCCAAAAAGGCCTTCATGGCCTTGACCCCGCCGTCGCGAAAATCCCCGCCCTCGAGATAAGCCCCCATGAACATCAAGTACATTCTAAAGCTGTCTGCCCCAAACTCGTTTAAGTACTCATCTGGGTTTATGATGTTACCGCGGGATTTACTCATCTTGGCCCCGTTTTTGACAATCATGCCATGGGCGACGAATTTTTTATAGGGCTCGGCAAAATCCAGATAGCCGCATTTGTTTAAAGCCCGGCAAAGCCAACGGCTGTAAAGCAAATGGAGCACGGCATGTTCATTGCCGCCTACGTAGAGATCGACCGGGAGCCATTTTTTGGTAAGCTCGGGATCGAAGGGACGATCGTCAAAATCGGTTGAGGGGTAGCGATAAAAATACCAAGCGGAGCAAAGGAAATTATCCGAAACGTCGGTTTCCCTTAGGGCCTTTCCACCGCAGGTAGGGCAAGTGGTTTTATGAAAACCCTCATCCCTGGCCAGCGGAGACAAGCCCGAACCGTCCGGTTGGTAATCTTCCAGTTTTGGCAGTAAAACCGGGAGATCTTTTTCCGGGACGGGCACCTCGCCGCATTTTTCGCAATAAATAATGGGAATGGGCGGCCCCCAATAGCGCTGACGACTGACGCACCAATCTCTTAAACGGTAATTGGTGGTGAAATTGGCCAGGTTTCGTTTTTCCAGCATCTTGGTTATGGCGTAAATGCCTTCCGTTTTGGCGACCAGGCCGTTAAATTCGCCTGAGTTAACCAACTTTCCGTCGCCGACGTAAGCTTCTTTACTAACGTCCACCGTCTCGTCTCCCCCGGAAACGACCTCCAATATGGGCAAACCGAATTTTAGGGCAAACTCGTGGTCCCTGGTGTCATGGGCCGGAACGGCCATGATGGCGCCGGTACCGTAACCCATGAGAACGTAATCGGCCACCCAAATGGGTATTTTTTCGCCGTTTACGGGATTGATGGCCAGGGCGCCGGTGAATACGCCCGTCTTCTCCCGGCCTTCGGCTTGGCGTTCCACCTCGGATAGGGCCAATACGCTTTGGCGATATTCGGCTAAGTCTTTGACCCTCTCTGGCGTGGTTATTTGATCGACCAAGGGGTGCTCCGGGGAAAAGACCATATAGGTGGCCCCAAAAAGCGTGTCGGGCCTGGTGGTAAATACGCTAAATTCCGGCCCCCCATCGATCTTAAACTTGACCTCGGCCCCTTGGCTACGCCCAATCCAGTTGCGCTGGGCGATCTTGGTCCTCTCCGACCAGTCCATGCGATCCAGTTCGTCCAACATTTCCCCGGCAAAGGCCGTGGTCTTAAAAAACCACTGGGCCATTTCTTTTTTGGTTACCTCGCTTTGGCACCGTTCGCACTGTCCGTCTATGACTTGCTCGGCAGCCAGAACCGTTTTACAGCTTGGACACCAATTGACCGCGGCTTTTTTGCGGTAAGCCAAGTCATTTTTAAAGAGGGTTACGAACATCCACTGGGTCCAACGGTAGTAATCGGGACTGGTGGTATCGACCTGATGGCTCCAATCGAGCATTAACCCAACTTTTTTTAGTTGCGACTCCTTAAAGCGCTCGATATTTTTCGGAATCATTTCGGCGGGATGGCGCCCCATTTTTAAGGCGAAGTTCTCAGAGTGCATGCCAAAAGCGTCAAAGCCCATGGGCTCAAAGACGTCATGGCCCAATAGTCGATGGTAACGCCCTTGAATGTCGGAACCGACAAAGGCAAAGAGATTTCCCACGTGGAGGCCCTCGGCCGAGGGATAGGGAAACATCATCAAATTATAAAAGGGTTTTTTGGCCCCGACCAAATCAACCTTGTCGGTGCCTTCCTTTTCCCAGCGCTCACGCCATTTGGCCTCGACTTCGGAGGGTGTATACTTTGCCATGTCTTTTTTACCTAAGGTTAAAAAAACCTTTAATTGAAAAAATTATACATTCTATCTAACGAAAATTAGATAGAATGTATAGACTTTATTTGCATAATTGTCAATTTTAGCAACAAAAAAATAGTATCTTTTGTTTCTAAATTTTAAAAGACCGAGAACCTCCGCAAAAAAATGAAAACCGCCTCGGCAAAATTTTTGACTCTTTTTTCAAAACAAAAAACGGCGAGTCGGCTCACCTTTTGGCTTTTTCGGGGGACCTCGGGGCAAGGGCTATCGCCCTTACCGCCGGCCGATTAAACGCCCGTTTTGGGGCCCAGGAGAGCTTCGGCTCCCTCGACCCCAAAACCCCCAAAAGGCGTCAAGGGCTGATTTTGGGCGATCGCGGACCGCTTTCAGGGCTGGGGTGAGCTTCGCGATTTTATTAACGGGCTCTCTGGCCGTCCCACGGGATAAACGCGATAAACCAAAGATCTTTCCGACCGCCATAAAAAACAGCCCTGATTGTACTTAGCCATTGGGCGCCTGTCAACAGCTCCCAAACGTTTAAAACATTGGAGGGCTTTAACCATTCCAAGCCCCAATCGACCAAGGCCAAATAAACGCCAACTAAATGTCCTCTATCGACTCAACGTTCGTTCCCGGCAAAAAGGTCGTGCTTTGGGCCTTATAAATCAGGTGAACGGTGTCCAAAGGCCCGTTGCGGTGCTTATTGATTCTAAGCTCCGCTTTACCCTTAAGGGTGGGATCGTCTTTCTTTTTCACCTCGGGTCTCACGATAAAAAAGACCAGATCGGCGTCTTGCTCTATGCTTCCGCTGTCCCTAAGATCCGCTAGGCTTGGTTCGAGCTCATCGGAACGCCTGAGCTGGGAAAGGGTGATAACGGGCACTTCCAGTTCCTTGGCCAGGGATTTGAGGGAGCCGCTAATCTCGCGAATTTCCTGCTCGCGGTTATTGTGGCGTCCGTTGGCTCTCATCAATTGGAGATAGTCTACAACGATAAGGCCCAAATCAAGATTTATGTTTTTTAGGGAACTTTTTAGCCTTCTGGCTTTGGCCCTTAGCTCAAGCGGTCTTAAGGCGCTCGAGTCGTCAACATAAATCTTAGACTTGCTAAGCACCCCGGCGTTAACCGTGAGCCTTTGGATGTCGCCTTCGTTGATACGGCCGGTCCTTATGTCGACCACGTCATGGTGACCCAACTGACATAAAAGACGCTGAAGAATCTGCTCGTTACCCATCTCCATGCTGAATATGGCCACGGGTATCTCGGGAAAGTCTTTTCGGCTTTCCCTCTGGGCTGGAATCGCCGCGTTAAGGGCGAAATTTAAGGCCAAAGACGTCTTGCCCATGCCCGGGCGCCCGCCAACGATGATCAGATCGGTCTTTTGAAAACCTCCGGTCAAAAAATCAAGTTTGGAAAAACCGGTCGGAACGCCCGTGATTCCTCCGGAGATATTTTTGACGTCGAGGATATGCTGATAGGCCTTCCTCATCGGTTCGGAGACGTGGACGAGGCGATTGGTGGTTTTTTCGTCCCTGATCTTGAAAATCGCCGCCTCGGCGTCGTCAAGAACTTGACTTACGTCCGGGGGATTGGACCGGCAAATTTCCGAGATTTCGGTGGAGGCCTTCAAAAGGCGCCTTAGGATGGCCCGATCGATAATGAGGGAAGCGTACTCGCCAACGTTGGTCGGAATCCCGTATTGATCGTGAATTTCCGAGACGTAGGAAACGCCACCTACCTTCTTTAGGATCTTTTCCTGTTCCAGCCTGGTTGTGAGCGTTACGAGATCCACCGCTTTGTTATCGTTATAAAGCGCGAGCATGGTCTCGAAAATAAGGCAATGGGCGGAATTAAAAAAATCGTCCGAGGTAAGGTTCATTTCCAAAGCCAACGGCAAGGCGTCATCGGGATCGGCCAAAATGGCTCCCAAAATGGAGCGCTCCAACTCCAAGTCGGGCCTGGAGTTCTGATTGATGGGTAAGCCGTAATCCTCGGCTTCGTCAAAGGGAGAACCTGGATAATCTTTTTCCAAGTCCTCCGGGGGAATGTCCATTTCTGTCATGTGAATTCTCCTTGTTGTTTTGATAGGACGCTTAGTCTACTCGACGGGTCAGCCCCTGACAAGGGATTTTTTATTTCCGGAGATATCGATAATCACTAAATAAAAAAAATCGGCTAAAATTTATTATCACTTTTAATTTCTAAAATATAAGAATTTACTGACTAAGCATTTAAAATTAAATTAAAGAATAAAAGAATTAGTTTTATTAAAAGTTATTTTCGATATGCTAAAAAAAATAAAATTAATCTTGCTTTCAATCATCTAATCACAAACTATAAACCTAATAAGGACCGATTATGTGCCCAAGCCAGCCCACCCCTTAAATAACGCAATTGACATAAAAAAAACGCCTAGATTTCATATATTTTCTTTTAACACTAATAAAATAACTTTAATGCCTACAGTCAAACTAAATTATATTTATGACAATTTTAAGGGTTAAATAAAAAAATAACGTTACCTAAATTAGTTTCTGATAGTCGAAATTCGTCTCGCCTTTTTGGCCCAAATCTCTATATCCAAAAATGTCTATTGAAAATTTTCTTTTCACCCTATGCCTCCCCATCACCCTTGACCCGACCACGGCCAGCCAGCCCGGCGCTAAATTAGACCCTTAAGAAACCAAATGATTTAGATAACATCCTACCAAATAAAGACTAATAAAGTAACTAACCTAAAATTAATTAAAATACCACTTAAACTTTTACTTTTAAATACGGTCTCTCATTAGACCTAAGACAAGTTCAATTTTAAGTCAACCAAAACGCCAATCAAAACCAACCAAAACCCAAGCTTTTACTTTCACTTCCCAAGGCCACCTCCCAGGATTAAGCGCTAAGTTAAAAAAACCTTGTTACAAAAATTATAAAACTTATTTTTATCATAAAAATGATCGCATGAAGTTGTCAAAATCGTTCCCTTTGTAATCACGGGCCATCATGGGAAGCTGAGACTACGGAATTTTAAATCGGCCAAAACGCCGATCGAAACCAACCAAAACCCTAGGGTTCACTTCCCAAGGTCACCTCCCAGGATTAAGCGCTAAGCTTAAAACCTAAAAAACTTGTTACAAAAATTAAA
>JAITLH010000138.1 GCA_031277995.1 Deltaproteobacteria bacterium | reverse complement strand
CCCTGGATTCATCATAAACCTTTGTAACACAGCTTATACACTTGGTTTTTGAACCGCCTCCAGCCCTAGCCCGGCCATGATTCTTAAGACTCGTCAAGACCTGTTTCGATTATCGGGGTTTTTCATAACCATTTCCGGCTTGGCTTACCCAAGGTTTTCGTGACGCCCCAAGGCTGACCTGCCCTGGATTTGGCAAAACTCTTTGTAACCTGGCTTAAAGACATGATTTTTGCCCCGCCCCTAGCCCTGGCCCGGCAACATGATTTTAAGGAGAGCAAAGACCTGCCTCGATCATTGAGGTTTTGGGTGGGGGTTTTTTTTAGGTCGCCTCCCCTCAGCTTTTGGTTTTGGTTTTGGGTAGTTGGGGGCGGGTTTTTGGCGGCCGGGCTGGGAGGGGGGAAAGGAATTGGGGGAATGGGGTTTTTTGGGGCGGCGGGCGGACTAAGTTTAGCGTTTTCACGATTAAGGGGCGGACGGGGGGTGAAAGTTGGGGAAATTGGGAGGGTTTGGGGGTAAGAAGGGGGTAAAAGTGGACTTGGGTGGGGTTTTGGGCGGATTTTGGCTTGGGGCGTTGGGGCCGGATTTTGTAAAAAAATTTTGAATAATTTTTTTACAAATCTTTTTGGGAAAGAATGGTAATTTGGGATGTATGGGGACCAATGATTGGGGAGAATGGAGGAATCGGGAAGTTTTTGGGAGAAATGGAAGCGTAGATTTGGGAAAAAATTTTTTTTCAATTGGGGGGCGTTTTTGGCCGACGGGCCGGGCCAAACGGCAAGATATTTTTTTACAAATTCGAGGAAAGGGCTTGGGACGGGCTTGATTTAAATTAGGTTATTCGCTATGTTGTAGAAATCGGCCCTTGGCTGTTTTAGCCTGTTGTGTCCTATTTGGAGTCTCAGATATCTCTTGGGGGTTTACACTTGACAATCATCGTCGCGAAAATTAAAATAAGGCATTCGGTAAAATGCGTAGCGCGGTTGTTTGTCGCCAGGCTTTGGCCGCGCCTTGTTTACATGAACCGTTCAATTCGGAAAAACACCCGTAAAATAAGGGGGTAGGTAGTTATGGCGTCAAGCAACGTTGTTGGCGCGGTACTGGTCGCTGGCGGCGGCGTGGCGGGGATGCAAGCCGCGCTGGATTTGGCCAATGCCGGTTATTACGTATATATGGTTGAGAAGTCATTGGCCATAGGTGGTAGAATGTCCCAATTAGATAAGACATTCCCCACCAATGACTGCTCAATGTGCATCATCTCGCCCAAATTGGTCGAAGTCGGACGCCACATCAACATTGAGCTCCTCACCCTGACCGATATCCTGTCCATCACCGGCACGGAAGGCAACTTTAGCGTAACCGTTCGGCAAAACCCTCGTTACATCGACATGTCCAAGTGCATCGCCTGTGGCGAGTGCACCAAAAAGTGTCCGAGGAAGGTCAATAACGATTACAACGAAAACCTGGACACCCGCAAGGCCATTTACGTCCAGTACGCCCAGGCCGTGCCCCTCAAATACGGCATCGATCCCAAAGAATGCATGTATTTGACCAAGAAAAAATGCGGCAGCTGCAAAAAGGTCTGCCCGGCCGACGCGGTCAACTACGACGACAAGCCCCAGGACTCGACCTTCAAGGTCGGGGCGGTCATCTTGGCCCCGGGTTTCGCCCCCTTTAAGCCGACCGATTTTGAGACCTACCGTTACGACACCAAAGACGTCATCACCGCCCTGGAGTTCGAGCGCTATTTGGGCGCGACCGGCCCCACCATGGGCGAGGTCGTGCGCCCCAGCGACGGCGCCCACCCCCACAAGATGGCCTTTTTGCAATGCGTGGGCTCAAGGGACATTAACCGGACCGACCACGGTTACTGCAGTTCCGTTTGTTGCATGTACGCCATCAAGGAAGCCTTGATCGCCAAAGAGCACGCCGGGGGCAACCTGGACGTCTCGGTTTTTTACATGGACATCCGGACCTTCGGCAAGGACTTTGAGCGCTACTACGAAAAGGCCAAGGCGGCCGGGATTAAGTTCGTCAGAAGCCGCGTCCACACCGTCAAGCCCGAGCCCAAGGCCGGGGTCAAGATCGGTTACGTCACCGACGGCGGGGTCGCCTCGGAAGAGTACTTTGACCTGGCCGTTTTGTCGCATGGCTTGGTCATTACCCCGGAAACCAAGGAGCTTTCGGGAAACTTAGGCATCCAAACCGACCACTACGATTTCGCCAAGACCACGACCTTCGCCCCGGTCGCGCTCTCCAGGCCCGGCTTCTACGCCTGCGGCGTTTACACCGGCCCCAAAGACATCCCCACCTCGGTCATGGAAGCCTCGGCCGCCGCCTCGGCCGCGACCAACAAGCTCACCTCGGCCAGGAGCACTTTGACCAAGGTCATAAACTTCCCCGCCCCCGTGGACGTCACGGGCGAGCCCCCCAGGATCGGCATCTTCGTTTGCCGCTGCGGCATCAATATCGCCTCGGTCATCGACGTCGAGAAGGTGGTGGAGTTCGCCAAAACCCTGCCCTTCGTCGAATACGCCGCGGTGACCATGTTCGCCTGCTCCCAGGACAGCCAGGAAAAGCTGGTCTCTTTGATAAAAGACTATAAGCTTAACAGGATCGTCGTTTCGGCCTGTTCGCCCAGGACCCACGAGCCCCTTTTCCAGGAGACCTTGGCCGCGGCGGGCCTCAATAAGTATCTCTACGAGATGGCCAACATCCGCAACCACGATTCCTGGGTCCACGCCAAAAACCCGGTCGAGGCCACCCGCAAGGCCATGGACATGACCGAGATGGCCGTGGCCAAGGCGGCCTTGTTGGTGCCCCTAAAGGAAAACGTCATCGACGTCGATCCCACGGCCCTGGTTATCGGGGGCGGCGTGGCCGGTTTAAATAGCGCCATCTCCCTTTCCGCCCAAGGCTTTAAGTCCGTGATCGTGGAAAAGGAAGAAAGGCTCGGCGGAAACGCCAATAGGATCCTAACCACGATAAAGGGCGAAAACGTCCACAAGTACCTTGAGAGCCTAAGGATCAAGGTCGAGGAAGACCCCAATATCTCGGTGGCCCTAAACGCCCAGGTCGATAAGGTCGAGGGTTACGTCGGAAACTTCGAGACCACCCTCACAAACGGCGAGACGGTCAAACACGGCGTCACCATCATCGCCACCGGGGCCAAGGAACACAAACCCGACGAGTACCTTTACAGCCATAACGCCAACGTCGTGACCCAGCTGGAACTTGACGAACTGATGAAAGCCAACGATCCCAAGATCGAGGCCTCAAGCACCTTCGTTTTCATCCAGTGCGTCGGAAGCCGCGAGCCGGGCCGCATGTATTGCTCCAAGGTTTGCTGTTCCCACACGGTCCACGCGGCGGTGGAGCTCAAAAAGCTCGATCCCAATAACCGCGTCTTCGTTCTCTACCGAGACATGCGCACCTACGCCCAAAAAGAGGACGTCTACAAGGAAGCCCGGGATTTGGGCGTGATCTTTATCCGCTATTCCATAGACGACAAACCCAAGGTCACCGAAGCCAACGATAAGCTAAACGTCCAGGTACTCGATCCCGTTTCCGGCCGCAAGCTCATCATTAAGCCCGATCTCTTGGTTTTGGCCGCGGCCATCGTCTCGGGCCGCGAAAACGAACTGGCCATGAAGTACAAAGTCCCCTTGGACGAGGACGGCTGGTTTTTTGAGGCCCACCAAAAGCTTAGGCCCGTGGATTTCGCGACCGACGGCATGTTCATGGCCGGCATCGCCCACTATCCCAAGCCCATGGACGAGGTTGTCGCCCAGGCCCAGGCGGCCGCCGCCAGGGCGGTCACCATCCTAACCCAGCCCAAAATGACCGTGGGCGGAATCGTGGCCGAGATTAACCAGGCCAAATGCTCCGGGTGCGGGGTATGCGTGGCCGTCTGCCCCTTCTCGGCCATCACCCTTGACGAAAAAGGCAAAAGCGTGGTCAACGAGGCCATGTGCAAGGGTTGCGGCAACTGCGCTTCCTCGTGCCGCTCGGACGCCCCTTCCCTTCGAGGCTTTACCAACGCCGGCCTTTTCGCCCAAATCGCCTCGGCTCTGTAGCCGGCCCAGCCAGAGACGCCCGTCCCAAAGGGACGGGCGATGGGCCAGACTATTTAAAAAAAATCAGGTTCCCCGGTTTTCCGCGAACAGTCCCGGGACGAATTGAGGTTTTGTATGAGTGATTTTGAACCTAAAATCGTGGCCTTCTTCTGCAACTGGTGTACGTACGGGGCCGCGGATCTAGCGGGCGTCAGCCGGCTTGATTACCCCCCGAACTTTAGGGTCGTGCGTCTGCCCTGCACCGGACGCCTCAACCCCAAGTTCATCATGGAGGCCTTTAAACGCGGCGCCGACGGCGTGTGGGTGAGCGGTTGCCATCCGGGCGATTGCCACTACATCGCCGGAAACTACTACGCCCGCCGCAAGTTCATCTTGTTGCATCAGCTCTTGGAGAGCGTTGGGGTGGATCCCAATCGCCTTAGGTTTTCTTGGATCTCCTCGGCCGAGGCCAACAAGTTCCAAGCCATGGCTAAGGACGTGGTCGAAAACGTCAAAGCCTGTGGGCCCAACCAGTCTTTCCGCAAGGAAGAGCTGAACCTGGGCTTGGCGGAGGTGGCTTGACATGCCTCAGCTAAGCGAAATCACCGGCAAGATCCGCGAGAGCGCCAAAAAGCTTTTGACCAGCGGCCAAGCGGACGTGGTCATCGGCTACAGGCAGGGCACCGTCCCCATGGCCACGGCCCCCTTCTTTGCCAGGACTCCCGAAGATTGCGACCAGTTGGTTTGGAGTAACTTCGCCCGCGTCAATTTGGCCAACTATCTTTCCGGCCGCCCCGGGAAGGTGGCTTTGGTGGCCAAGGGCTGCGACGCCAGGAGCGCCGTGGGCCAAGTGACCGAAAACCAGATCCTCAAAGACAACCTTTACCTCATCGGCGTTCCCTGCACGGGCATGATCGACAACAACCTCGTCGTGGCCAAGGAACCCAGGCCCATTAGCGAAGTCACCGAAACCACCGACGAGGCCATCACGGTCAAAGGGAACGGTTTTTCAACCGACATCAAAAAGGAAGACGTTTTAAGGCGCAATTGCAAAACCTGCGTCAACCGCACCCCGAAACTGGCCAATGAACTCGTTGGCCCCGAAGTCAACGGCGCCGCCGCCGACGACTATGCCGACATCAAGGCCCTTTTGGGAAAGAGCCTAGAGGAGCGCATGGCTTACTTTAAGGATTTGATCAAGGACTGCCTGCGCTGCTACGCGTGCCGCAACGCTTGCCCGCTGTGCTATTGCCCGATCTGTTTCGTTGACGAGACTCGGCCGCAGTGGCTTGGCAAGTCGACCGACGCCATGGACACGATGACCTTCCACCTTTTGAGGGGCCTGCACTGCGCCGGTCGCTGCACCTCCTGCGGGGCCTGCGAGACGGCTTGCCCGGTCAACATCAAGGTCAGGGAGTTTAACCGTATCATGGAACTGACGGTTCAATCCAATTGGCAATACGAGCCTGGTATGAGCTGGGATCAAAAACCCCCGTTAACCATGTTCCAAACCGATGACACCGCAGACTTCATCAAGTAGAAAGGCCAAGAACCAAGATGTCGGAATATATCATTAAACAGAGCGCCCTGGCGGATTTTTTCAAATCCCTGGCCAACGGGCGACGTCTTCTCTCGCCCCAAGGGGTTGGGGACAAGTGCAAGCTTGAAGAGACGGCGCCGGAGAAGGTCAGCCTGGACTTCACCAACACCCACATGTCGCCAAAGTCTCTCCTGTTTCCCCAAACGGAGAGGTTGATGGCCTTCCATAACGAACACGACAAGCCCAACGGTTACGTCTTCCAGAGCGCCTTGGACAGCGGGGAGCCGACGGTGGTATTTGGCATCCGGCCCTGCGACGCGAGGGGCCTATCGATCGCCAACAAGGTCTTCCAAAACGACCGTTTTACCGACCCCTATTGGAAGGGTAAGTTTGACCGGACCGTTTTTATCGGCCTGGCCTGCGACGCTCCCCTGCCCCAGTGTTTTTGCGCGGCCATGGGCGGCTCGCCCTTTGGCGAGAGCGGCCTGGACGTTTTGGCGTTCCGCCAAACCGACGGCCTAGGCTTTAAGGCCCTAACCGACAAGGGGACCGAGCTACTAAAGGCGGCCGGGGCCACCGAGGCCGACCTAGCCGGGGAAATAAAATCCCTTGAGGCCAAGGCCATCGAAAGCCAGGGCGTCAAGCCAAATTACCAGCCCATAGACAATCTGGACCTCATGGATCTTTTTAAGGATCCCCATTGGGAGGCCACGGCCGAAAACTGCCTCAATTGCGGGGTTTGCACCTTCTTTTGTCCCACCTGCCATTGCTTTGACATCCAAGACGAAAATAGCGAGCGCGGCGGGGTCAGGATGCGCAATTGGGATACTTGCATGAGCTGGCTGTTTACCGTTCACGGCACGGGACACAACCCCCGGCCCACCAAGACCGAACGGGTCAGGCAGCGTTTCATGCATAAACTCAAATACATCCCCCTAAAACAGGACGGGGTTAGAGGCTGCACGGGTTGCGGGCGCTGCGTGGTCATGTGTCCGGTCAACATCGACATCAGGTCGGTGGCCTTGAAAATGGCCCAGACCGCCCCGACCCCGGCGTAAAGAAGGTGCGACAGTGAATAATCCCTACCTCCCCTATCCCGTCCGTATCGCCGAGATTCGCGTCGAGACCGAAGACAAGAACCTCAGGACCTTTAAATTTGAATTCCTCAACCCCGAGGATGAGGAAAAATTCGCCTACTTGCCGGGCCAGTTCGCCGAACTCTCCGTGCCGGGCCAGGGCGAGATCCCCATCGGGATCGCCTCCTCACCCTCGGAAAAGGGCTTTGTCCTTTTTACCGTGAACCGGGTTGGCCAGGTCTCGAGCTACATGCACAACATGAAGGCCGGGGACATCATGGGCATCAGGGGCCCCTTGGGTCACCCCTACCCCTTGGACAAGTTAAAAGGCCGAAACCTTGTCATCATCGCCGGCGGTTTCGCCGTGACCACGCTTCGCTCGACCATCACCTATCTTCTCCAACCCGAGATCCGGCCCGAATACGGCAAGATCACCTTTATCTACGGGGCCAGGACCCCGGGCCTCCTACTCTACAAAGACGAGTGGATGGCCTGGGAAAAACGCGACGACATCGACGTTTTCGTGACCATCGACCGGGAAGTGCCCAACTGGGGCTACAAAGTCGGTTTCGTCCCGTCCGTGACCAAGGAGGTCTGCCCGCCCCCGGATAACACCTCGGCGCTCATTTGCGGACCGCCGATCATGATCAAGTTTACCCAGCCCGTTCTTGAAGAGGCCGGTTACCAACCGGAAAACATCATCATGAGTCTCGAAAACCGCATGAAATGCGGCCTGGGCATCTGCGGCCGCTGCAACGTGGGCCCGGAATACGTCTGCAAGGACGGACCGGTCTTCA
The DNA here is from genome assembly GCA_031277995.1 of Deltaproteobacteria bacterium. Lineage (GTDB taxonomy): Bacteria > Desulfobacterota > Desulfarculia > Adiutricales > Adiutricaceae > JAIRNQ01. The sequence continues at coordinate 7,732 of JAITLH010000138.1, read as the reverse complement.
CCTTGGCCCAGCTTAACCGCCTGCCCAAGGAGTATTGAGCTCCCGATTCCCGGGCCAAATTTGGCCCCAAATGTTGGGACCAACTTTTGGCCCCAAAATCTGGGCCTAAATCCTGGGACGAATTTTCGCGGCTCGCCTTAACCGGCGGGCCATAACTCCGAAGCGAACAAAAAAACCCGGTGGTGAAAACCACCGGGTTTTTTTGTTCGGGAAAATAGTGGTATTTTTAGGGGGCCGGGGTTGGCCGGGAGTCCACCCGGACGCCTTGGACGCCTTGGACCCCTTTTGTTTTGGCTTTCGAAAATTTAAAATATATGTTATAGTCAAAGCATAAAAGATCATCGTAAAATAATCAGCAAACTTAGATAATCAATGCCGCGCTTGACTTTTAGGCTTAATGGCCCTAAAAATTTTATTATGATCGAATCATAATAAAAAGAAACCGGGCCAAACGTTACCAAGCGCCCGCGACCCTTCCCCGTTAAGTTGGGGTTTACCCGGACAAACCTGGCCCTGACCAAAAAGGGCGAACATATTGGTGAAAACATGAAAGTTTGGCAAGCCGATCTGGCCATCATACTGGCCGGGACCATCTGGGGCATGTCCTTTATCTTTACCCGCTGGGGCTTGGACAATTGTTCCCCGGCGCTGTTTTTGTTGCTGCGTTTTTTACTGGCCCTGGCCGTGTCCCTTGTCCTGTTTTGGCGACATTTAAAGGGCCTGGGCCGAAAAACCTTGACCCAGGGCATCATATTGGGCCTTTTCATGGGCGGCGGGTTTTTGCTGCAAAACTACAGCGTCAATTTTACCGAGGTGCCCCGGGCCGCCTTCATCGCCGCCATGACCCTACCGGCCATCCCCGTCGTTTCTTTTATTCTTTTTAGGGAAAAAGTTAAAATAAATAATTTATTGGGGATTATATTGGCGCTTATTGGGCTCTATCTTCTTTTAGATCCCTCGTTTAACGGGATTAATTCCGGGGACATAATCGCCCTAATATCGGTGCCGCTCTGGGCCCTGTACCTTATTTACATCAATAAGTTTACCGAAGGCAGCCAAGAAGAGCACCTGACCTCCAGGCTACTGGTCAGCCAATTTATCGGGGCCCTGCCCCTGGTTTTGTTGGCGGTGATCTTTTTTGAAAGCGGGTTAATCCCTCCCCTCCACCCGGATCTGGGCAAAGGCGTCACGGTCACGACGAAATTTACCGTCGGCTTGGTTTTCTGCGCCCTTTTGGCCTCGATTGGCATAGTCTTCATCCAAACGGCTTGCCAAAAATACACGACGCCCGTCCAGGCCATGCTCTGCTTTCAGTTTGAGCCCATCACGGCCACGGTCGGCGCCTACTTCATCCTGGGCGAGGCCATAAGCTTTAAGGCCGGCGTGGGCGCGGTCATAATCATCCTGGGCGTTCTAACTTCCGAGATCGGCGCCCTTATCATGGCCGCCCGGGCCAAGCCCAAAAGCCAAGGGCTTGGGTAAGGCCCCTAGGCCTTTGGCCTTTGGCTTTAGGCCTTTGGCTTTAGGCCTTTGGGGGAATCCACTTAACCAGGGCGTCAAACAATTCGGAGATGTCTATGGGTTTGCTGACGTGATCGTTCATGCCGGCCGAAAGGCTTAGCTCCCGATCGCCGCTCATGGCGTGGGCGGTCATGGCCACGATGGGCAGCTCGGCAAAGCCCTTTAGGGCCCGGATGGTCTTGGAAGCGGTCAGGCCGTCCATTTCGGGCATTTGTATGTCCATCAAAACCAAGTCGTATTTGGTTTTTTGGACCATTTCCACGGCTTCCAAGCCGTTTTTGGCGATGTCCACGACGAACCCGGCGTTGTTTAAGATCCTACTGGCCACCAATTGGTTGACCTCGTTATCCTCGGCCAAAAGTATCTTGGAACCCTCTATGGGCCTAAGCAATTCCTTGTTGGTGATTTTTTCGCGCTTTTTGATGACCCGGGGCTTTAAACTCCCGTCTTTGTTTAGCTTAAACTTGGCCGTAAAACCAAAGGTGCTGCCCCGGCCCGGTTCGCTATGGCACCAGATCTGGCCGCCCATCATCTCGGCCAGCCGCTTGGAGATGGTTAGGCCCAAACCGGTGCCGCCGTATTTTCTCGTGGTCGAGGTGTCGGCCTGGGTAAAGGGGGTAAAAAGGCAGTTTTTCTGCTCGGCGGTCATGCCGATGCCGGTGTCGGCCACTTCGAAGTGCAGCTTGGTGTCGAGATCGGTTTTTTCGTCCTCGGAAACGCTGACGGTGACCCGGCCCTCGGAAGTGAATTTCAAGGCGTTACTGACCAAGTTGTTTAGGATCTGGCCCAGGCGCACCGGGTCGCCCAATAGGGTCAGGGGAGCGTTTTTGTCCAGGTTCAAAACGAACTCGAGGCCCTTTTCCTTGGCCCTGACGCCCAGGATATCGACCATGGAATTTAGGATATCGGAGAGGTTAAACTCGGTCTCTTCCATCTCCAGTTTCCCGGCCTCGATCTTGGAAAAATCCAAGATGTCGTTAATGATCCTCAATAAGTTTTCCGAGGCCACCTGGGTTCGGCTAATGTAGTCATGCTGCTGACTTGAGAGATCGGTCTCCAAAACCAGATGGGTCAGGCCGATGATGGCGTTCATGGGGGTCCTAATCTCATGGCTCATGTTGGCCAAAAATTCGCTTTTGGCCCGGGTGCTTTCCTCGGCCAGATCCCTGGCTAGCTTAAGTTCCCGCTCCTGTTGTTGCATGACGTTAAACTCAAATTCCATTTTTTTCTTGTCGTCAAAATCGAAATGCCCGCCGATCATCCGTAAGGCCACGCCGTTTTCGTCCCTGGTGACCACCCGGCCAAAGTCATAGGTCCAGACGTAATGGCCATCCTTATGGCGCATCCTAATCTCCTTGGCGTACATGTCATCGTGCCCCAAAAGGGCCCTATCCAAGGCGGCGTTGGTGGATTCGAGCTCGTCGGGGTGAACGAAACTCTCCCACTCCTCGATGGTGCCGGATATTTCCTCGGGTTTGTAACCGAGCATGTCCAGATACACGTCGTTAAAATTTATGACCCCTTTGGCCACGTCCCAGTCCCAGGCCCCGATCCGGGCCGCCTTGAAGATAAGCTCCAACTGGTCGTTTTTCTCCTCGAGGGTTTGCTCGGTATGCTTGAGTTTGGTGACGTCAAGCATGACCCCCATTAACCGCAAGGCCCGGCCGTCTTTGTCGTGCTCGACCACCCGGCCCCGATCCTGGGCCCAAATGATCGAGCCGTTTCGATGGCGCATGCGAAAGTCGGACACGTACCTACTGGTAAGGGCGTTGCAATGATCCTCCACGGCCTTGTTGGCCCTGGCCAAATCGTCCGGCAGTAGGGCCCGTTCCCAGGTCTCGACGGTGTCGCCTATTTCGCTTAGATCGTAGCCGATGATCTCGGCCCAGCGGCGATTGTAAATGACCTGGCCGGTCTGGATGTTCCAGTCCCAGGTGCCCAAATCGGCGGCCTCGATGACCGTGGACAAGCGCTCCCTTTCCAAGCTCAGATCGTTCGCGACCTTTTCTTTTTCGGCCAGGGCCGTAACCAAGGCCTGCTGGGTAAGGCATCTATCCTGGACGTTTTCCAAGGTGCCCACGACCATGGTCACCTGCCCCCGCTCGTCCCTTCCGGCCACCTCGGCCGCGACCTTAAACAAGTGAAAAACGTTTTCGGGCTTATTAAATAGCCTAATCTCGACGAAGGCCTGGCCGGACTTTCTAAGCTCGGCCCGGGATTTTTCGAAAACCGACCAATCCTCGGGACAAACCCACTTTTCGATAAAATCGTTTACGCCAAACTCCCCCACGGCCCCCATAAGGGTGCCGCAATACTCGCTTAACTTCAGCCTAAACTCGCCATTTTCTCCCCCGGAAACGACCCATAGACCAATCCCGCCCAGCCTAAGGACCCTGGTCAATAGCTCGGTGTCCAAGTCATCAAAACAATTAAGCAACTTAGGATTAATCATGGCGCCCCGATTTTATTAAAATAATCGCGCCCGACCAAATCGGGCCAAATAAAAACCCCAACCAGCCGGGCCTCCACCAGGCCCCCGGTGGGGGCCCGGCGGGCCACCGCCGGACTTAGGAAAAAACCCAACCGTTTTCCCGCCCCGGAAACCAGGGCGATTTTCGCCAAAAAGCGCCCCGGTTTCGGACCGGTAAGCCATGGGGATCCGGGGCGATTGACCAAAGCGGCGCGAAAGTACCCCTCTTAAGCCCACCAAAAGGCTACCCAAGGCCTTTATATAACACCCGGGAATAGTTGAAAAAATGTACATTCGTTCAATAAAATCATGAATTATTAAATATTTATTCCAGCCTAACGTAAAAATAATATTCAAAATCGTTGCCCTTGTCAAGCGCGCCTCCATAAAAATCGCGCCAAGTTTTACCAACGGGCGCTTAAATGAGCCAAAACCCATATAAGTTTTTACTTACGATTCGCCCCGCCCTACCCTAGCCAAAATAACTTGTATCTTTCCGACCGGTAATGTTAAAATACTTAACGTCTTTTAATCTTCAAAACGGTTAATTTATGGCAAATAGTTTTCCCCATTCCCCAAAGCCAACCACAAACTCCATGAGAAGTTGGCCCATTGGCCTGGCCTTTGTCCTGACCCTGTCATTGATTTTTCTCCATTCCATCCCCTTGGTGGCCCAACGCTCCCCCCATGATTTCGTCTCCCTGGTGGCCCAGCGCTCCCCCCATGATGCCGTCTCCCTGGTGGCCCAATATTCCGGCGACGCCCCCAAGGGAGCGGCCAACAAAGCGCCCAAATCCATGATCCCCCCGGCCAGGCCGCCCGGGGCCAACGGCCAAAAACCCCAGGCCCCGGTTGACGAGCCCTTTAAGGTGGAGATTTGGGTCGAAACCGACGCCCAAAAGTATTTTTTTAAAGAGGATTTGGAGACCTGGCCCTGGGCCGTCCACGAATTCGCCCTGAAGGTCAAGTCCGAGTTCGACGATTTTCGGGACTCCAGACTCATTAGCCTGGACTGGGAACTGACCGACGTTTGGGATTACGTTGAGGGGCGCCTGGACGCGGTCCTCGAAAACCAGACGGAACTAAGCCTCTCCGACGAGGACAATCTGGAAATGGCCTTTATCGAGGAGTATTTTCTGACAAACCTAGGGGGCCTGGCCATAGACGAAAACGGCGCCTATTTCATGATGCCTTTGGTGGATAACCCCGAAAACGGCGAATGGATTAAAACCCCCCTAAACGCCAACGGCCCCAGCGGATCTTACTACCGGGAGGGCGCTGGCGCCTTGCCCAGCCGCGAAAGCGAAAATAACCTCCGCCGCTTTAACGCCGCCCGGGAGGCCTGGAAACGGGACCCCCAGTGAAAAAGGGCGCCCGGGGTTTTGGTTAGCCGCGGGTCAGGGCCGGGCCCGGGCCCTGGCCCGTGGGCTCTGGCCCGAGCCAGAGGGATGATTTCGTTGGGACAAATGGGCGTAAATTTGTGAAATTGGAAAATTAAATGTTTTTTTAAATATTATTTTTGTGAAATTTAACCTATTATTTATTTAGAAAATAAGTTTTGACTGGTTAAATTTAATATATTTTACAAAAATTACCTAAAAGAAATAACTTAAATCGCCTATGTCCGGTCAAGTGTCCCTTGACAATCGGCCACGGTTTTTATAATATTTTTTGGGGGTTAACCGGAAAATGGGCTATTTTATTTTAATCGCGGGGCCGATTGGAAATATTTAAGCTCGTCGAAGAAAAAACGGGAAAAAACAAGGCCCAATTGGTTTTTTAGGTCTTGGTAACGAGGGGTTTTGGGACTTTTTTGGCCATGAATATATGGCGAAAATAGTATTTTGATTTTTTTTATTTTTAAAAAAATATCTTAGGTCAGTCGCGATACCATGATTATTGGTATTATGGTTTTTATGTCTCCAAAGGTGAGCTATGGAAGATGATAAAAGGCGGATCATGGTTGTGGATGACGACATAACTAATTTAAACGCCTGCGTTTTTTCCCTAATGGAATTTTATGACATTATTCCGGCCAGCTCGGCCGACAAGATGTTTAAGCTTTTAGCCAAAGTAAAACCGGAATTAATCATATTGGATATCGAGATGCCCGAAAAAGACGGTTTTGAGGCCATGCGGGAACTAAAGCGAAACGGCGACTTGGCCAACATTCCGGTCATTTTCATGACCGCCACCATGGACCCGGAATGGGAGACAAACGGCGTCGAACTGGGCGCCCTGGATTTCATTTACAAACCCCTTTCCCGGGCCCTGACCTTAAGGCGCCTAAAAAATTACTTTGAGCTTATTGACTTTCGCTCCCAAGCGAAAGGGAAGTAAAACCCCGCTTGGTTAACCAAGCGGGTGGCCCGGCCAAACCGGTTCCCGGGAGAGGGAATTGGTTGGGAAGTTAATTCGAGCGTTTTCTGGGCCAACGGTTAGGGAACTCGCGAGATTGATAAATTATGAAAACGTACGCGAGAAAATTCTCATCGATTAGGGAAAACTTGAGGCAAATAGTTTATATTTGCTTTATTTTTCTAATAATGACTACCTTGTCAAGCATAACGATCTTTCTTTTTATGCGTAATAACTTAACCAACACCACCAGGTATCAGTTGGATGATTTAGCCAAAGACATCAAGGGCTATTTGGAACAGCCCCAGGCCGCCTTTAACCAAGTTAGCATGACCTTGACCGAATCGCTGGCCCGGGCCCAGGGCTGGCCGGAGGATTTGTATTACGCGGATTTGGTCGGTTACATAAAATCGGTGGACACGTTTCTAACCAATAACCAAACGGGCATAAAAGGCGTAAATAGAATATACGCTTACATTGACAATAGGTTAGTCCATAGTGAAATTTATAATATCCCTCCCAATTATATTATAAAAAATAGCTCATGGTATCAAAACGGCCTCAGAAACATCCTGCCCAAATATACCCGGCCTTACCGCGACATCGTCACCGACAAGATGGTCATGTCTTTGTGCCAGAAGATCGCCGACCCCAAGGGCGGCGTCCATGGGGTCTTGTCGCTGGATTTGGACTTGGATTGGATAAACCAGTACCTAAAAAATCTCTACGCCAATAGCGGTTCCTACGTTTTGCTGCTAAACGATTACAATCTGGTTATTTCACACCCCATTGACGATAAAAGATTTTTGTCATATGACAAAATTGGTTCCGAGTACGTTGATTTGATGGAGAGTTTTAAATACGATAACGAGTTGGCCATCTCCAAGGCCAAAAACGCCTTTGGGGTTAATTCCCGGATTTTCCTTCGTAAAATTGAAAACGGCTGGACCTTGGCCCTGGTCATTCCCACCTTGACCTACCACCGTTGGGTCTACCTAACCCTCGGCATTTTTTTGGCTTGTTCTTTTTTGCTGATGCTCTTCGTTTGCCATTTGGTCATAAAGGTAAACGTGGCCAAGAAAAAACTGGAACTGGAGAGCCGCAACAAAAGTAGCTTTTTAACCAGGGTCAGCCACGAAATCCGCACCCCCCTAAACGCCATCACCGGGATGACGGAACTGCTTTTGAAAACCGGGGAAACCCTACCCCACCGCTCCAAGGTCTATTGCGACAACATTAAGCTGGCCAGCGGTAACCTGGTTTCCATAATTAACGACATTCTCGATTATTCCAACATCGATTATGGAACCATCAATCTAATTAGCGACAAATATATCTTGACTTCCCTCATTCACGACGCCATCAATATCTCCCGGGCCAGGT
>JAITLH010000130.1 GCA_031277995.1 Deltaproteobacteria bacterium | reverse complement strand
AGCGTGGGCTTATCGAACATAATTTACCCCAATAATCCCAGACTTATAAGCGCGCCCGAGTTTATCAATCCCACCCCCGCCGAAAGGGAACTTATCGTCGATCGCCTAAACGAACTGGTCAAGGCCTATCAAAACCTCTCAAAACCTCCCCAAAAAGCGAAAAAATAAAGGGCTTTTACGTAAAGCCCTTTAAACTTTCCATGTATTTTAAGAAAAATCCCTCTGGCCGCCCTGGACGTTTTTGCCCCTCGCTTTTGGCCTTTAACCTAGGCAAGTTCACATTTTTTAATAAAACAGGCCCTCTGGTGCGTTTCGCGAAGGGGGCTGGTAGGGGAATACCGGTCAAGGGCTCCAAGCGCTCCTAGACCCCTTTATGGCCGTTTAATCGAGCACGGGGCTAGGAGGCGGATTTGGCCGCGAGCCGCGCCTCAAACTAGGCCGGAACGCTAACCCATAAATCCAAGGACATGGCCAAGCCCTAAAACAAGCATACCAAACTTTCTTAAAGGGGTTTGGCCAAGGAAAACCCCATGGGGTTAGGATAAACCTTATGGGGTTAACCGCCCATTTGGCTGAGTTTTTCCTTGGCCGGGGCAAAACCCAGTTTCGCCGCGAGCTTAAAATATTGGAGGGCCTGGGCGCGGTCTTTTTCAACCCCCAGCCCTTGATCGTAGGCCTGGCCTAAGGCGAAAAGGGCCCCGGGATGATCCAGGGCGGCGGCGCGTTGGTAGTATGCCACGGCCTGGGCCAGATCTTTTTCGATTCCTTGGCCGCCTTCGGAGTTAATTTCGCCCAAATGAAACAGGGCTTCGGGATGCTCGGTTTCGGCCGCGAGTTTGAAGTATTTAGCGGCCTGGGCCAGATCTTTTTCGATTCCTTGGCCGCCTTCAAAGCAAATTTTCCCAAAAAGATAGCTCGCCTCGGGATGGCCGTCATCGGCCGCGGGCTTTAAAAACGTTTTGGCCTGGGCCCAGTCTATGGCCACCCCGTGGCCGTTAAAGTAAGCCAGCCCTAAGCTATACTCAGCCAGCTGATGGCCTTGCTCGGCGGCCTGACGCCAGAATCGTACGGCCTGGGCCTGATCTTTTTCTACCCCGTCGCCGTTAAAATAGAGCGTTCCCAAATTACACTGGGATCGGGGCTCGCCCTTTTCGGCGGCCAAACGCCAGCATTTTATGGCCTGGGTTAGGTCCCTTTCCACCGTCCGCCCTCGGTAGTAGGCGTTGCCTAAATTGTATAGGCCGATGGGTTCCCCTTGCTCGGCGGCCAGCCGAAAGTATTTGACGTCCCAGCCAAAATCTTTTTCGATTCCTTCCAGTTCTTTATAGACGTGGCCCAAAGAAAACTGCGCCTGGGCATGGCCTTGATCGGCGGCCAAACGGAAGTATTTAGCGGCTTGCCTTAAATCTTTTTCAACCCCATAGCCGATATAGTGGGCTTGGCCCAAAGTGAACTGGGCGATGTCAAAGCCCTTATCGGCGGATAGACGCCAGTATTTGATGGCCTGGCCAAGGTCATGTTTAACCCACCAGCCGTTATTGTAGGCTAAACCCACGCAATACAGGGCGTCGGGAATGTCCTGATCGGCGGCCAGTTTCCAGAATCTAAAGGCCATGGCGTGGTCTTTTTCAACCCCGTTACCGTTATGATAGGCCGTGCCCAAATTGCACTGGGCAAAGCCGCTGCCTTGATCGGCGGCCAGGCGCCAATATTTAGAGGACAGGACTAGATCTTTTTCGATACCCTCTCCGTCGAAAGCCATGGCGCCCACTATATTTTGCGCCGCCACCGATCCCAGATCGGCCACCTTGACAAACCAACTAAAAGCCTTGGCGGGGTCCTTTTGCCCGTAAGGCTGGCCGCTTCTATAAGCGTTGGCCAGGTCAAACATGGCCTTAGGGTGACCCAAATTGGCGGCCTTAATAAGCCAACGCGAGCTCTCGGCGAGATCCCTTTTTACATATTTATCTTTGAGATAAACGCAAGCCAGGGTGGCTTGGGCGGGAGGGTAATCGCCGTTTGCCGAACGGTGCCATAACTCTAGGCATTTTTCCATGTCCGCTTTGACTTCTATTCCAAACCCGTAAGCCGTGCCCAATTCATACAGTTCCTTGGGACTGGCTTGGTCGATGTCCTTTAAAAAATCGTCCTTCATGTTTCTCGCGCTTGAAAGGTTTATGTTAAACCTATCGATTAGGGTAAATCTAGCTTTTTACTCGCCCCCCAGCCAGGGTTTTTTCTCCGCCGGGGCTAAACCATCGTTACGTTAACGCCTGGTTTTTCCTTTTCGAGAGTTTGGGTCCTTTGACAAAACGTCTCCCAAGTACCCGGCTCCCAATTCTCCCAGAAGGCTGGTTTTCCGGGTTTCTGGATTCCGGATTTTAGCTTCTGGCTTTTTTGCTTTCTAGCTTTTTTGCTTTCTGGATTCTAGCTTCAAGCTTTTTCGCTTTTTAGCTTTCCGGGTTGGCGTTTTTCTGGGCTTACCCATTTCGGTAAGCGCGAAAAGGCCGATGTCTCAATGGAGCGGCCTTTGGCTAGGCTCGATGGAGTCGGCCAATTCTTTGAGTTTTTCCTTGGCCTCCTCGGAACCGTTTTTGGCGGCGCGCTCATAATATTGGACGGCCAAGGATAGGTCCTTTCGAACCCACAAGCCGGTCTCGTGGGCGTTACCCAACGCGCAAAGGGCCATGCGGTTACCCTGATCGGCCGCGAGGTGCCAATATTCCAGGGCTTTGTCGATGTCCATGGGAACGCCCAGCCCTCTGGATAAAACCTCGGCCATATTATGCTGGGCCTGGGGATGGCCTTGGTCGGCGGCCAGGCGCCAATATCGCGCGGCCAGGGGCAAGTCTCGCTCGACTCCTTGGCCGTAATGATACATCATGCCTAAGTCAACCTGGGCATTGGGGTCACCCTGATCGGCCGCGAGTTTGAAGTATTTTTCCGCTAGGACAAGGTCCTTTTCCGTGCCGATTCCTTTATAGAACATTGATCCTAACTGAAACTGGGCCGGGCGGAAACCTTGATCGGCGGCCATTTTGCAATATTTCGCTTCCTTGACGGGGTCTTTTTCAAGGCCATCCCCGGAGCCGTACGCGTAAATAAGTTGCCTTTGAGCCTCCAGCACCCCCATGTCGGCCGCCTTGACAAATAACGCGTAGGCCTCGGGGACGTTCTTTTCTCCGTAACGCTGGCCGGTCAAATAGGAATCGGCCATGGCAAGCAGAGCCTGTGGGAAATCCGATTTAACGGCTTTAAGAAGCCATTTTAAGCTTTCGTTAAGATCCGCCTTTACCCCATCGCCCATGAGATAAGCTTGGGAGAGCCATTATTGCGCGGAGGGATTGCCTTTTCCCGCCGCGAGTCGCAAAAGCGCGTTCTTTGGCAATACATGGTTTTGGGCGCTTATTTCCAAAGAAGCTTCGACCTTTTTAGGATCTTCATCGGCGTTAGCCGGTTTGGTACGGGGTTTAATAACGATATTCATGAATGTCACCATCCAATTTTAGTTTTAAACCATGCTTACTTATTTAAGTAAGGTTAATCCTTTATCGCCTGGTTAAAGGCCATGGGTCAATCGTCAAGAACAAAAAGTTCCCAGACTGGAAACCTTTTTAAGCTTGAAGCTTCCAAGACTTCTAACTTTTAGGACCCGAAACTTTACGCGCCCAAACTCAGGAGTTCAAATTCTTTAAAAAAGAACCACTCGCCCGGTTTGGCCTTAACAAAAAAACTGGCTAACCCAACCAAGCGGCCCATGGCTAGCCTAGGGGGCTTTGGGCAATCGTTTGAGTTTTTCCTTGACAAACTCGGAGAGGTTTTTGTCGGAACTATTTTTGATGGCGCGCCTATAGTAGCGGGCGGCCAAGCCAAGGTCCTTTGGAACCCACTGCCCAGTTTCGTAGGCTTGGCCCAAAGAGTAAAGGGCCAAGGCCTCGTTTTGATCGGCCGCGAGGCGCCAATATTCCAAGGCCTTGTCGATGTCCGTGGGAACGCCCACCCCCTTGGATAAGGCCAGGGCCATGGCATGCCGAGCCAGGGAATAACCTTGGTCCGCGGAAAGGCGCCAGTATTTGGCGGCCTGTTCGTGGTCCAATTCGACCCCGAGGCCTTTGGAGTAACAGACCCCCAAATTATACTGACCGTAAAAAGAACCTTGGTCGGCGGCTAGCCGGAAGTATTTAACGGCCAGCGAAAAGTCTTTTTCTACCCCATAACCTTTCAGGTAAGTCATCCCCAGGAAAAACTGAGCCTTATCCTCGCCTTGATCCGCGGCCAGCCGGAAGTATTTCACGGCCTGGGCGATATCTTGTTTTACCCCATGGCCGCCATGGTAAGCCAGGGCTAAATTACTCTGGGCTTGGGGATCGCCTTGATCCGCGGCCAGCCGGTAGTATTTTACGGCCTGGGCGATATCTTGTTTTACCCCTTGGCCGCCATGGTAAGCGATCCCTAAATTACTCTGGGCTTGGGGATCGCCTTGATCCGCGGCCAGCCGGAAGGATTTTACGGCCTGGGCGATATCTTGTTTTACCCCTTGGCCGCCATGGTAAGCGATCCCTAAATTACCCTGGGCCAGGGGATCGCCCAGCTCCGCGGACAGCCGGAAGTATTTGACGGCCTGGGTGAGATCTTTCTCCACCCCATGGCCGAGCTTGTAAAACTCACCCAAAAGACTAAGGGCCCCGGCATGATTTTGAGCGGCGGCCAAACGCCAATATTCCACCACCCTTGGCCCGGTCTTGCTTTATTCCGTCCCCGAGGGCATAAAAAACGCCAAGCTTGTACTGGGCTTGGTCAAAGCCCTGGGCGGCCGCCTTGGCATACCACTCAAAGGACAGGAAGATGTCCTTTTCGCCATAAGGTTCGCCGTACCTATAAGCCTCGCCCAGGTAAAATTGAGCCGAGGCCAAACCCGCCTCGGCGGCTTTTTTTAGCCATTTTAAGCTCTCGTTAAGATCCGTACCAACAAAGTCGCCTTCCAAGCCCTTTAGGTAAACCAAACTTAGCCTGGCTTGGGCCAATGGATACCCTTTTTCCGCCGAGAGACGCCACAGTTCAAGGGCTTTTTTAACGTCCCTGGTGACGTTTGTCCCCAAAAAATAAGCGTCACCCGACTCGAAAATTATTTCCGGGCTGGCCAAACGTGGGTCAATGAAAAGCGCGTCCGCCATAGGTCACGCGTCCGTTCGAGATGGGAAAAAAACAAAACTTGTTTGGTCACGCGTCCGTTCGAGATGGGAAAAAAACAAAACTTGGTTGGGTCGGCCCCGTAACCCAAAAACAAAAACCTCAGCCCCTCCCAAAAAATGCCCCGCAAACGGCCAAAAATGCCCCTCTGGGACGTTTCGCGAAGAGGGCTGGTAGGGAGATAGCGGCCAAGGCCCCCCAAGGGCTCCTGGGCCCCTTTACGGCCGTTTTCCGAATTTCCGGCATCCCTTGCCACCGGTTGGCCAAGGGCGGCCAAGGCGCCGAAATTTCAAGACCACGCGCAAAGGCTTGCCCATGGTCTTGGCCATCGAGATGCGTAAGGCCTAGCCCCTCTTGGCCTAGCCTGGCCTAGCCTGGCTTGGCTTGGCTTGGCTTGGCCCCGTCAGCGGGGGTTAAGCGACCGCTTAAACCTTTGGTTTTCAAATAGGCCACGTTTTTTCGTCGTCTTAAAGGTCACGGGCTTGGCCGGGCTTGTCTCACCTGGGGGCGTAACCTTGGCCAGCGGCGAGAGGCTATGGTTTAAGGGCTTTTTTAACGACTTTGGTGACGCTTAGCCAAAAAAAACATGGGCTTTAACCAACTGGTAAAGTTTGGCTAGGCTAGCCAGGTTTGGGTCGATTGAAAGCGCCAGCCGCGAGGTTCCGCTTAGGGGGGGTAGAAAATTACTTAATCAATCAAGTAAATAACGCGAGAACTTTAGCCAAAGATTAAAGATCATAGAATAAAAGCCATTTTAATAATGGCCATGGGTTAAGGCCCAAAGTTTAAAGGCCATGGTGGCATCGCCAAGAAAAAAGCCGACTAGGCTTGGCCCAAAAAGGGTTTTGACTTGGCGTTGGGGCCTGGGCTCAGGGTTTGGGGTTTTGGTTCATTTCAGCCAGTTTTTCTTTGGCCTCCTCGTGGCCGTGGCTCGCGGCCATGGAAAACCATTTTTTGGCCTCGGCCAGGTCGCGTTTCGCGCCTTCCCCGGTATAGCTGGCCATGCCCACGTAAAACTGGGAATCGGGGTCGCCCAAAGCCGCGGCTTTTCTCCAATAGTTAACCGCCTTGGCCATGTCTTGTTTGACGAATTCGCCGGCGCAATAAACCGCGGCCAAACAGCTAAGGCTTTCCACGTTGCCTAGGTCCCCGGCCTGGCTCCACCATCTGATGGCCTCGCCCACGTCCCGTTTGACCCCTTTTCCGGCGTAGTGGCAATCGCCCACGCGGGCCATGGAATGGACAAAGCCTTGGTTGGCCGCCAGGAGCCAATACTTGGCGGCCTGGGCTTGGTCGATTTCGCAGCCCAGGCCAAGAAAGTAACAGTTGGCCAAGCTATTTTGGGCGCAAACCTCCCCCTGGTCGGCGGCGAGGTGGTAGTATTTAAAGGCCTGGGCATAGTCCTGGCTAACCCCCTCCCCTTTTTGGTAAGCCAAGCCCAGCTCCGACTGGGCCAGGGCGTCTCCCTGCTCGGCGGCTTTGCGCCAATAAATAACGGCCAGGCCCAAGTCTCTTTCTACCCCGAGCCCGTTTTGGTAAGCCACCCCTAACCGCGCCTGGGCCTTCGGGTAGCCTTGGTCGGCGGCTTTGCGCCAATACTCCGCGGCCAGGATCAAGTTTCGCTCGACCCCGTCCCCGTTATAGTAAGCCGAGCCCAGGTTAAACTGGGACTCGGGCGCCCCCTGAGCGGCCGCCATAAACCAATACTTTATGGCCAGGGCATCGTCTTGGGTAACCCATTCCCCGGCCTTATAAAGATCGCCCACGCAGATTTGGGCCATTAAAAGCCCCTCGTCGGCGGCGTTTTGCCACAAGCTTACGGCCTGATCCTTATTTTCGGGAGTGCCCAAGCCAAAGAACAAAAGGGTACCCAACCTGAACTTGGCTAGCTTGTCCCCCTTTTCGGCGGCCTTTTGGATATGATGGGCCGCCTTGTCGTGGTTCTTTTCGACGCCGATTCCATCAAAATACATTTCGCCAACCCTTAGATTGGCGGCCGCCAAACCCCGCTCGGCCGCCCTCGCGTACCAGCGAAATGACTCGGCCAGATCCTTTTTGCCAAAGATCTTCCCATCTTCATAAACCTGGGCGAGTTTGTGCTGGCCCGGGACGAAACCGTTTTCGGCCGACTTTAGTAACCAGTCAAAGGCCTTTTCCAAATCCGCGTCTACCCCAATGCCAATGTAGTATGCCCGGCATAGGTTATAGCAAGCCAGGCCATGGCCCAGCTCGGCGGCTTTATGTAAATATTCAAGCCCTTTGCTTTCGTCGCGGCCAAGATCGTTTTCGGAAAACTGGGCTATGCCCATTTGAAAGTATTCTTCAGCGGTGGGCTTGTTTCCCCCATGAAAGTTATCGCTAACCATGCCTATTCGTTCCTTACCAGCGAGCCTCGCCAAAGCGTTTTAGGTTTGGCCGGTATCCGCCCTGGGCTTAGGGCCAGGGCGGATACCGGGTTGGGTTTTGGGTTGGGTTTTGGTTTGCCCTTGGGCTAACCTTCAAACGCCCTTTGAAGGTCCGCCATCGCGTCAGTTAACCTAGAAAATTTTCGAGGATCAAGAGATCTTCCAAGGCCCGGTCAAAGCTTCGATCGAAAGCCTCGCGCCACCATTTGAAGGCCTTTTCTTCGCCCCTTTCCGGGTCATGGCCATCTGGGCCAACGTTAGCCAAGGGCCACTGGGCTTGGGGCAAGCCATGCTTGGCCGCCTTCCGAAACCAGGCGGCCGCTTGGAGCGGGTTTTTTTTGACCCCTTGGCCGATCGCGTAAGCGTTGGCCAAGGCCCACTGGGCTTGGGGCAGGCCGCGTTTGGCCGCTTTCCTAAAGTACGTGAAGGCTTTGGTGAGATCTTTTTTTACCCCTTGGCCACTCGCGTAAGCGCTTCCCACGGCCAACTGGGCCTCCGGCAAACCCAGCCCGGCCGCTTTAAGCCAACAAGCCAAGGCCCAATCGAGATTTTTAATCTCTTTTTCGCCGGTCGCCAAAACCGTCCCCAAGCCCAAAAGGCCCACGGGCGAGTTTTGGGCGGCGGCCATTTGAAAATAGCCCAGGGCCAGTTCTTGGTCCTTTTTTCCGGCGACGCCGGTATGATGGACCGCCCCCATGAGGATCTGGGCCTGGGGGTTACCAAGACTGGCCGCCGATCGCCATTGCCCCAAGGCCGCGTCTAAGTTAACCTCGACGCCCTGGCCGTTTTTGTAGGCATCGCCCAGCAAAATTTGGGCCTTGGCCAAGCCCAACCGGGCCGCTTGCCGCAAGTAGCTTACCGCCTCTTCCGGCTCGGCTTCTTTAAACAGGCCCACGCAAATCGAGAGACCCAAAATGGCCATGGCCTCTTGATGGCCGTTTTTGGCGGCCATGCGCCAATACCGGTGAGCCTTTTCCAGGTCCCGTTGGACCCCCCGCCCGTTATAATACATGCCTCCCACCCGGTACTGGGAATAAGGGGCCCCTTGGTCGGCGGAGGCTTTGTACCAAAAAAAGGCCTTGCCCTGATCCTTAGGTAAATATGAAGTCCCGTACCCATGGACTTCCCCCACCTTAAACCGGGCCATGGGCTGGCCCTCCCGGGCTCTCCTTAAGGCGTAGTCATAAGCTTCCCTGGTATTTAGCTTTATCCCCAAATTCTGGAAATAATACGAGTCCAGCAAATTTTCAGCCCGCCTCGAACCTAGCCCGTAGGCTTCAAGCCAACAATCCAGGGCTTCCGGCACGTCCATAACCCCGCCCAAGCCCTTATAAAAGGCGATGCCTTCCCGCACCAGTTCCTCGGCCGCGACCGACTCGCCCGAAAATACCGACGGCACGCCTAAAGCGGCCGCCTCGTCCAAGCCCCCCGGCGTCTTGATTGACGCGGTAAACTCATCGGGACATGCCGAAGGCACTCCTAAAGCGGCTGCCTCGTCCGAGGATGCCATAGGCAGGCCCTCGGGCGCGACTTGACTGGACCCCAAGCTCGATTGTGTCAGAGGGAGAGAGTGAGGTAAAGAAGAAGAAGGCTCAAGAAGGTGGTTACTTTGTTCTAAGTCGCTATTATACATCGCGTTCTCCTTAATGTAAAAATGGTTTTTAACTTCGCAAAAAAGGTTTTTAAGAAAAGATCTCACAAATTACTCCTTTTTTTAACTTTAAAGGTTAATTAAATTCCAACACCGATCAGTTACTAGGCTAAAAAAGCCCCAAAAAAACTTTTCTCCGGACTTTTTTTTAGAGCCTAAACGCCCAAAACCCAGCCTTTCTAAAAACCCGGGTTTAGGCGCTCCTTCCCTTGACGATCTCCCAATCCAGGAAGTATAATGCCAACGTTGGAAATAGGTTAAAACGATTAGGCCATAAAACTTTTTATTGGCCCGCCCCGGGAGGCAAAGGACAACCCTAAGCCTAGGGGAATGGAGTTATGTTCGCTGGGGTTTTTGGCCTGACCCGGTAAGCAAAGGACAACCCTAAGCCTAGGGGAATGGGGTTATGTTCGCTGGGGTTTTTGGCCTGACCCGGGAGAAACGCCTTAGGCCCGGGGCCCCTCAACCCTGGGACTTTTTGGCCCCTTTTTCACCTCCCCATTTTCGAACCAAAGAGAATTCGGGCAAGGGGGGGTCAGGACCCTGGCCCGATTGTTCTAAGTATAGAAAACTTTTAATTAAAAAAACAATAAATAGAATTTGATTGTATGTAAATTGGACGCGATTTCCATAAAAACTTAAGTGGCGGAATTTACGGGAAAAACCGGTTTTCAAATTAAATTGTTTTTTAAAGGTTATCTATAATTTAGGCCTACAGAGAATTTGGAAAGGCGGGTTTTTTTTCACTTTCCGCTCTTTCCAGGGTCAAAAAAACGGAGAACGACCGTTCCAACCTTTTTAGGCCACTTTGTCTATTAATAGCTAATTATAGGTTTAATATATATAGATGATCAGATTATATATACCTTGCGCTGAGTCCTGATTATAATTCCGGGGTCCGGCGATTTTGGGTAGGGGACAAAAAAGCCGAGTCGACTAAAAACCTTAAAATATCTTTTTTGACCAGACAAAATTCTACCAATAGCATGGCATAGAAACCAAAAGTCATGTTTTCAAGTTAATTATTGTAAGGTCTAATCTTGTTAATAATTTAATCTAAAATTACAACAATAAAATTAAATATAATTTTTTTTACAAGATTTACAATTTCGCTTGAAAAAATTTTTTTTCGCCATCTTAAACTTTTTTTTGGCCCTTCTTAAAAAACTCCAGTAATAGATAAGTTCTAAACTAAAGATACTAAAATAACAAAAAAGTAAAAAATATCCCTTTCGTTTGGAACGTAGAGTCCAGACCCCAGCGCCGGTTCCTAGATTTTTTTTCTTTGGGCCCCAAGAGCCGCCCATTTTTCCCGGCCGAAAAAAACGGGCCGAGGTCCCCACCGGGGCCGAGGCGAGATGGGTAACGGGCGGTTTTTTTTGGAAGGGCTTGGGGAGGGCCCCAGCGAGAGGCCTTTGGTTTAGTGGCCCTAAATCGCTAGCTTTTTTTAAAAAGCGGGTCAACTGGTGAGCCTTAAGGCCGCCCAGGGCGCTGGGTTTGGGATTTTTGGCGTCAGTTTCCGGCCTATAAAAAGCCGCTAAGGGACTGTATTTCCAGACGATTTAGTAACTCAAAATCTGAAAAACTCATAAAAATGGCCAGCCAAGGCCAATAATCGGCCCTTATCG
Source organism: Deltaproteobacteria bacterium (assembly GCA_031277995.1). Classification (GTDB taxonomy): domain Bacteria; phylum Desulfobacterota; class Desulfarculia; order Adiutricales; family Adiutricaceae; genus JAIRNQ01. The sequence continues at coordinate 4,590 of JAITLH010000130.1, read as the reverse complement.
GGGTATGCCCTTGGCCTGGAAGTTGGGAGGGCAAACGGCGCCGGGCCAAAATCAGCCAGAGCGGAGTTCGCTAGGTCAGAATTGGCTTGGGCAGAGTTGGCTAGGCCAGAGTTGACTTGGACAGAGTTGGCTAGGCCAGAGTTGGCTTGGCCAGAATTGGCTTGGCCAGAATTGGCTTGGTCAGAATCCGCTGGATGGACCAGTTTTCGCTAGATTAGGGGCCCAGGGGCTAGGTTTAAGGGGCCTGGTGAATTTTTTGCCGGCGGTTGTGGGCGGCCTGGGGCCAGGCGGCGGCTTTTTTAACTTTTTTTTGTAAAATTTAATAAACTTATCTTTTAAACAATTTTTAAAAATTTAATTTAATTTTTTTAAGTTAAATTATTTATTTTGAGTTTTTTATGAGAGTACAATCTACATCTTATTGCTTATTCGCTTTCGTTTTAATTTTTTTGATTTTTTTGGCGGTTTAGGTTGGGCCGCCGGGCGGGTGACTTATAGCGCCAAGGACAGTCCCAAGACCCATGGCTTGGATTTTTCCGTAAGCTACCCGGAGGACTATGAGTTTGTCGATAACCTTTCTTCCCCGTCGCAGCTATTTGTGGCCTATACCAACGAGCCGGAGTTTCCAACGGTCATGGGGGTTTTGCTAAACCCAGCGCCCCAATCCTTTCCGCCCTTTACCTTCAAAACTTTTGAAGACGAGGACGTCACCAAATGGGTAAACGAATCCCTGGCCTCGCCCGGGGGTAATCCCCAAATTCTCACCAAGGAGAAAATCACCCATAAAGGCCGCGCCGGCGTTAAGGCCACGGCCTTGGTTGACCAAGTCCTTTTGGATGAAATCCAGCCCTCAATCGAAGAGCTTCTTTTCGTGACCCATGAAAATTTCACCATAACCATGGTTTGCTCAGTCTTTAACTCCCAGAAAAATCCCAACATCCTAAAGCACTTTCACGATCGCGGCGGCTTTGACGCCTGTAACGATTTTTTCTCCAGCCTCACCTTGCCTTAAATTTTTTTCTCGCCTGAAAAATAACGACGCGGTCCCAAATTGTCCCAAAATTTTGGTGGAGGATAACTCATTTGAGTTTTTAACAATTTCATGAAAAACTTAAAAAGCCTGACTTTTTTCCTGTGTTTGGCCTTGTCCATCCCGATTTTTTCGCTAACCCCTTTTATCTTAGACGATGAGCTAAACGCCAATTCCTTTGCCAAAACCGGGGCGCCCCCGGAACTGGCCCCTTGGGTCCCCTGGGTCCTTTACGGCCAGTTAAATAACTTCTGTCCCGCCAATCCCGTCAACCAAAACAAAGAATGCGCCTGGCCCATTGAACTTAAGATCGACGTCGATAAAAACGGCGGATCTTTCGAGGGCCTTTGGGAGATTAGGGCCCCGTCATGGGTCCGCCTGCCCGGGCAAGTTGGGGCTTGGCCCCTTGAAGTGACCGACGAGATCGGCCCCCTTTCCCCCAACCAAGACGGGCCTTACGGCCTTGGCCCATCGTTTTTCGTTACCGAGGATGGCTTATCGTACCAAGCGACGGGCCCAGGCGCTCCCGACCGGGCGCCAGGGCCCGTTGGGGCGCCCGAGGGGGCGTTGGCTTTTGGGGAGGGGCTGGAAGATTCGGGTACGCCCATCGCCGTCGTGGGGGATTACCCCAGGGTGAGGCTTTCGGCCGGCCGGCATTTGATTAAGGGACGCTTTTCCTGGAAGGCCCAACCAAAAACCTTAACCCTGCCTTTGGGGCCGGTCATGGACATTACCGTCTCCGGCACGAAAAAAGCCTTTCCCGTTTTGGACGATAACGACGCCGCCGGAACGACCAGCCTTTGGTTGGACGATAAGCCAGCGGCCTTAAGCGCTTTAACGGGCGGCGAGGGAACCGGTGTTTCCGGCCAAGATTTAAGCCAAGGCGAAGATCAAAACCAAGAACAACTTCGCGATCAAAACAATTTAAGGGTGCAAATCGATAGGCTTTTGGTCGATACCCAGCCCATGACCGTGGTTACCAGGGTCAGGTTAACGGTAAGCGGGATCTTTAGGGAAGAGACCATAAAACAAGTCTTGTTACCCGACACCACCCCCACCCTTTTGACCTCTCCCGTCCCGGCTAGGCTATCCTCGGAGGGCCTGAGGGTTCAGCTCTCCCCGGGGGTCCACGACCTTTACATCCAAGGCCGGATTAACTCGGACATCGAAAGTTTGGGGCCGGTGGGCTCCCTTTACGGGCCCGAGACCTGGACCTTTGTCCAGCAGCCCACCCTAAGGCAAGTTGAGATAGACGGGGCCGGGCAAATCGATCCCACCTTGGTCGATCTGCCCTGGGGCAGCGCCTACCGTTGGGATTTGATAAAAGACGACCAAGGCCAAAGGATGGCTTTGAACCTTAGTTCCTTACCGATCTACCAACTTGAGCCCGGGGACAGTCTGCGTTTTACCGTCCTTCGCCGCGGCGATCCCGAACCCGGTCCCGACCTCCTGGAATTGGCCAGGACCTGTTGGCTGGATTTTGACGGCGTAGGCCTAACTTGCCGAGACGGGCTAAACGTCAACATGCGCAGAAGTTCCTATCTGGCCGTAAAACCCCCCTTCGAACTTGGCCAGGTAAGCATAAACGGCGTCCCCCAGGTCATTTCCTGGCAAATCGATTCCGAAGGCAACAAGATCCCCGGGCTCCAATTAAGGCAAGGCCAGGTCACCTTAAACGCCGATCTTAGGTTGGAACCCTTCACCGGAACCCTGCCGGCCTCGGGCTGGGATCAAAGCCTTACCTCAAAAGAGCTTTTGTTTCACTACCCGCCCGGTTACAACCTCTTCTACGCCGACGGGGCCAACGTTTCCGACGAATACGGCTATCCAACCTCCTGGTGGGATCGCTGGTCCAATCTCGATCTCTTCATTGTCCTAGCCATCGCCTTGGCCATGTTTAAACTCTTTGGTCCCTTTTGGGCCATTTTGGCGGCGGTGACTTTGGGCCTTTCTTACCACGAATACATGGCGCCCCGACTGGTTTTCCTCCACGTTTTGGGCGCGACCGCCTTATTGTCGGTCCTCCCCAGCGTCGGCAAGGCCAACTTCGCCGTAAGATCCTGGCGCTTTATCGCCTCAATCTTTTTAATCGTCGTTTCCATCGTCTTTGTCATCTACCAAGCCAGGGTAGCCATCTATCCCCAGCTCTACCCTGTCTACGCCTCAAAAAGTTCCTGGGTCTATCCCCTCACCAACCGTTTGGCCTCGGGTCACGGCGCCGCCGCGACCGATTCTTTGGCCGATAACGACGAAAGCTACGATCGATTCGTCCAGGATCCGGTCCCATTTTACGACGAAGGCCACGATCTATTCGACCAGGATCCGGTCCCAATGGCCATGGATAGGTCCCCTTCCATGGAAAGCGCGCCCACGTTATCCCAAAGGTCGGCTACCCAAAGCCTTAGCCGGACCAAAGAAGTTCCGCTAAAACAAAACAGCCTCATCATGGTCGCGCCCGAGGCCAAGGCCCAAAACACCCTTCCCAGGCCCGACTGGGTTTTTAGATACCTATACGTTGACTTCAATAGCCAAGTCTCAAAAGACCAAACGGTGAAGTTGTTTTTCATGGGCCCCAAGCTCTCGACGTTCTTTTGCTTCCTTAGAATTTTGCTAATGAGCTATCTGGTCTTGGCCATCATCTCCTCGAGGGGCGCCTTAAAATTCGGCGGTTTTTTGGGAAAAATCATGCCCAAGCCCCAGCCCCCCAAAACCCAAGACCCCCAAGGCTCTCAAGCCCTGCCCTCGCGAGGGCAGGCCTCCCAAGCCCAAACCTCCCAAGCGCCTGATTCAAACGCCCAAGCCCCAAACGTTTCCGGGGCCAAAAATGGGCCAACCAAGACGGCGCCCGCCTTGGCCTCGCTTGGGCGCAAGTTTGGGGCCTTGCTTGGGGCCTTACTTGGGGGCATTATGGGGACCGTCATGCTGGCTTTGGTTTTTAGCCAAGGGGCCCGGGCCGACACGGAGAAATGGAGCGGCTACCCCAGTGAGGAAACCCTGCGGGAGCTAAGGCAAAGACTTTTGGCCAACGAAGACGAAACGGCCATTGGCTTAACCAATCTGGCCATCTCGGTTCCCAGACAAGGTCATTTAAGAATTGGGCTCCAAATCCAAGCCCAAAACGAAGTGGCCGTGCCCTTACCCGATCTTGACCCCATGGTTTTTCAGCCCACGGCCGTGGCCTTGGAAAGCGGGGAAAGATTGCCTTTGCTGGCCACCAAAGACGGGACCAGGTTTGTCTTGGTGCCCAAGGGCCTTCAAAGGGTCAATTTCGAGGGACGTTTGGCCGAGGCGGAAAGTTTTCAATTGGCCTTTAAGGGAAAGTTTTTGCCCCAAAAGGTGGAGCTTATCGAGCTGGCCGACTGGTATTTCGTGGGCTTGGACCAAAACGATCACCCCCAGGGCAATTCCGTCGTCGTCTTTACCGACTTTTTGGCCAAAAAGCCCGAGGATTTAGGTAGCGGCGAGAAAAGCGGGGACAATGAGGCAAGCGGCGAAAGCGGGGTCAATGCCCACCCGGGGCCAAACGGCGACCCGGGTGGGGGCGGCGCCTTGGCCGACCC
>JAITLH010000115.1 GCA_031277995.1 Deltaproteobacteria bacterium | reverse complement strand
GGCGTAGCGATTCGATCTAAGCCAAAAACCCTCCCAGATCGCCCCAAGCCACCCCTTTGCGCTTAAGCCCCCGGCCCAGGGATTTAGGCCTGATTTTAGGACCTTGGATAAGCGCAATCATCTTTGCGCTTATGGACCCGGCCCAGGGACTTGGCTTTGGGTTTAGGACCTTGGATAAGCGCAATCCCCTTTGCGCTTATGGAGCAGGCCCAGGGCTTGGCTTTGGGTTTGGGACCTTGGATAAGCGCAATCACTTTTGCGCTTATGGGTTCAATCCCGGGATTTAGCCCTGATTTTAGTCTTTTGGATTAGCGCGATAGCTTTTGCGCTTATGGGTTCCGGGGCTGGGATTGAGCGCTTTTTGCCTTGACCAGACAAAAAGTTTTTTCTTGGCTATAATGGGCAGGGCGCCGTTGGATTTTGGGCGAGGTTAGAGGCCTTCTTTGCCAAGGCGCGAGAATAACGGGCGGCCGTTTTCTTTGGTTAGCCCGAGCAGAAAAAGGATTGTTTTTGACCAACATAGTTAAAATAAAAGACGTTAGGGTTGGCGACGGCTCTCTTTCCATAATCGCCGGCCCATGCGTCATCGAATCCCCGGACCTCATGCGGCAAACCGCCGAGACCTTAAAGGCCGTCACCTCGGAATTGGGCCTGGGCTTTGTCTTTAAGTCAAGCTTTGACAAGGCCAACCGCTCTAGCCTGGGCTCGTTTCGAGGGCCAGGCTTTGACAAGGGCTTAAGGATCTTGGAAGATCTAAAAAAAGAGTTTGGCTTTCCCGTTATTAGCGACGTGCACGATATTGGGCAGATCCAAGACGCCTCCAAGGTCCTGGACGCCCTGCAGATTCCGGCCTTTCTTTCGAGGCAAACGGACCTTTTGGTGGCCGCCGCCGATAGCGGCCTACCCATAAACGTCAAAAAGGGCCAATTCATGGCCCCGGACGACATGGGACGGGTGGTGGAAAAGGCCCAATCGAGTAAGTCTTTTCAAGGCCTGTGCCTTTGCGAACGGGGGGCCTCCTTTGGCTACCATAACCTGGTGGTCGATATGAGATCTCTCGTAATCATGCGGGAATTTAATTGGCCCATCGTCTTTGACGCCACCCACAGCGTCCAGTTGCCCTCGGCCGGGGGCTCCCAAAGCGGCGGGGATCGCCGTTTCATCCCCTATTTGGCCAGGGCGGCGGTATCCGTCGGCGTGGACGCCGTTTTCATGGAAATACACCCCAATCCAGACAAGGCTTTATGCGACGGCCCCAACCAGTGGCCTTTAACCAAAGCCAAGGCTTTACTGGCTAACCTTAAAAACCTTCATCTCGCCAACCTTGAATTTACCAAAACCTACGCTAAGGAGTCCCAAGATGCGAAAACCGCCAAACCCCTTCCCTAACCTTAAATGGATTGGCTTTGACGTGGACGGGGTCATGACCGATGGAGGCATCATAATAAACGACCAGGGCGTTGAATCCAAACGCTTCAATAGCCGCGACGGCTTTGGCATAAAGCAACTGGTCAAAGCCGGGCTCAGGGTCGCCATCATAACCGGCCGAATTAGCGGGGTGGTCGAACACCGGGCCAAGGAGATGGGGGTTACCGAAGTCCACCAAAAGGCCTTAAACAAGCTTGACGTCTACGACCAAGTCCTGCGCTCCTCTGGCCTAAGGCCGGAAGAAACGGCCTTCGCCGGGGATGACATAGTGGACCTGCCCATCCTGATTCGTTGCGGCTTGGCCATGGCCCCTTCGGACGCCGACCCCGAAGTCCTAAGCCGGGTCCACCTAGTCACCCAAGCCAAAGGCGGCCATGGGGCCGTAAGGGAGATGGTGGAGTATGTCTTAACGGGCCTGGGCCTTTGGCCCGATGTCTTGGCCCATTACTTGGACCCAAAATTTTAACCAAATGGTTGAAAACGCTTTAGGCTTTGGCCAAAAAGCCTTTTGGCCTTGGCCCCCATCTAAAAAACGGTGTTTTTGGTGGAGAGAACCAACGAAGAAAACTTAAACCAAACCGGTTCCAACGAGACGCCGCCTCCCCCGGTAAGCGCGACAAAGGGGCAGGAGAATGAAGGCGCTCGCCTTAAAGGCGACGGGGGCGGCCCAAAGGCCGATTCGCCCATTGGGAAGAAAGAATCCCTGGCCCTTTTGGTGAGTGAGGCCGCCCCCGAGGCCGGAACGGCCGAGGCCCTAAAAAGGCTGCGCTCCCTGGCCCTGGATCTGCCTAACTCGCCCGGGGTCTATCTCATGAAAGACGAGCGGGGGCAAGTAATCTACGTTGGCAAAGCCAAGGTTTTGCCCAAAAGGGTTTCCTCTTATTTTAGGGACAAAAACCTTAGCCCGAGAATCACTTTATTGGTAAACAAAATCGAGTCCTTCGATTTCATGGTCACCGCCACCGAAAAAGAAGCCCTGATTCTCGAAAACAATTTAATCAAGAAATACCGGCCCAGGTTTAACGTCATATTAAGGGACGACAAGACCTACGCCTCCTTGCGCCTAAGCGTCACCGATCCCTTTCCCCGGCTGGAAACGGTCAGGCGCCCTTTGAGGGACGGGAGCGTTATTTTTGGGCCCTTCCCCTCGGCCGCTTCCTTAAAAGAAACCCTCAGAATCGTAAACCGCCTCTTCCCTTTGCGCAAATGCAAAAGGCCCGACGTGAAAAAAACCGATCGGCCTTGCCTGAACTATCAGATCGGTCAATGCGTGGCCCCCTGCCGCCCCGAAGCCACTCCCGAAGAATACAAAGTTTTAACCGACCAAGTCAGGCTCTTTTTTATGGGGCGCCAAGGGGATCTCATTAAACGCATGGAAGCGGACATGAAAAAGGCTTCCGACCAACTCGATTTTGAGTCCGCGGCCAAGATAAGGGATAGGTTGGCCGACGTCAAGCAAACCCTGGAGCGCCAGGTCGTCTCCTTAAGCGAAAACATCGATCTCGACGTTTGGGGCTTGGCCCATAGGGATGGGCTTATCCAGGCGGCGGTTTTGACGATACGTTCCGGGGTGGTTTCCGGTTGCCGGCCCCTTTCGGTTGAGGGCGAGGACTGGGCGGGAGAGACGATACCCAGTTTGGTTGGGCAGTTTTACCGCGAAGGCGACTTTGTCCCGGACGAGATTTGCCTCCCGGAGATGCCCTCCGCGGCCGAGACGCTTCTTTTGATCGATTACTTGTCTTCCCTTAAAGATTCCCCCGTTAAACTGCTCTCCCCTTCCAAAGGCGAAAAACTAAGGCTCCTGGAGATGGCCGCCGAAAACGCCAAGGCCATCCTCGACGAACGCGTTGAGAAGATGACCTTAACCAAATCGGTCTTGGCCGAGCTCATGGCCAAGTTAGCCCTGCCGACCATCCCCAAACGCCTGGAATGCTTTGACCTAGCCCACCTCCAGGGCACGGCCAACGTGGCCGGGATGGTGGTCATGGAAGACGGCGAGTGGAAGAAAAACCAGTATCGAAAGTTTAAGATAAAAACGGCCCCGGGCGGGGACGACTACGCCGGGATGAGGGAAGTCATAGGCAGGCGCTTTAGCCACGACGGGGACAACCTAAACTGGCCCAGCCCAGACTTGGTTCTAATCGACGGCGGGCGCGGCCAACTCTCGGCGGTCCTGGCGGCTTTTTCCGATTTGGGCCTAAGCCCCCCGCCCATCGCCGGCATCGCCAAAGATCGAGACGACCATGGCCCCGACCGGATTTTTCTCCCCGGGCGCAAAAACCCCGCCGATCTTAAGGGCGGTTCGGCCGCCCTAATGCTATTGGCCAAACTTAGGGACGAAGCCCACCGTTTTTGCCGAACCTATCACCACGCCCTTAGGACCAAAGAAATGCTCTCAAGCGATCTCATGGAAGTTAAGGGCATTGGGAAAAAGCGCCTCCAAGCCCTGATAAACAAATACCCAAACCTGGAGGATATAAGCCAAGCCTCGGACGATGATTTAATAAGCCTTACCAGGCTAGCGCCCGGCCCCTTGCGAGAATTACGCGGAAAAGTCCAAGCGCTCATCCTCGGGGACAAGTCAAATAAGGCCAATCAAAACGAGGCCAGCCAAACCTTGGCGGGCCAAATCGAGACAAGCCAAACAAAGACAAGTCAAACAAAGACAAGTTAAACCGGGACGGGCCAAAACTAGACAAATTAAGCCCCACGTTTTGTCTGGGACCCCGGCCCCGCAGTGGCGTGCGGCCAAAGCGGGGCGCCCTTACGGGATCCCTGGCCCATGGGACATTTTTATTTTGTTTTGTGATTGGTGAATTTTCTGGCAGGGTTATTTGAAGCGAAGTTTGGGTTGGCCCGGCTTAGACATAGCGGGGCGGAAGAAGGCCCAAACCCTTAACCGTATGGGGGGCTTGGTTTCTGCCCTCGGGCGGCAAATTGGCGATGGCCTCGGCGGTGGCCTGGGTTAAAATTTTGGCCGATTGAAGGTTGAGGCGACCGTCGGAAAGGGCCGGTTGGGTTTGGGCTTGGGCTTTTTGATCTTTGGCGGCCTTGCCCTTTTCGCCTTTGCCCCCGGAGACGTTGACTTTATCCTTGGCGCCGCCTTGGGTTTCTTCGGGATTGTCCTTGGTACTATTCTTGGGCCGATATTCGGGGCGGGGATAGATGGGTCCCATCTTCCCCAGGGTGTTGTAGTTATTTCCAGAATCAATCTGCATGGTTGATCCCCTTAAAGGCGGCCCTTACCCAAGCGGGAAAACTTAGTCCCGCCCTTTGGCCAAAAGCGCCCAGGCTTTTGTCCAAACCAGAACCGAGTCTTCCCAAACCTAACCCTGGGCCCGGCCCTCGGGCTTTGGCCCAAGTCTTCCCAAACACGCTTCTAGGCCAAGCCTATCTGGGTTAGACGTAGTCGCCCCTTTTGAATTTGAGCGCCTCGACGGCGGCCAGGACGGCCGTGTCGTTAGTGAGGGGCTTAATGGGGTCGTCTATGGACAGCTCGCCGGCGAGCTTGTCAAGGCGCGAGGCCCCCTCGTCTAAGGAGTCAACCAAGGGCGCGATCTCTTTCAAGGTGACTTGCGGATCGCCCAAAGCGGTCAGGTATTTTTCCAAAACGTCCAGGACCCCGTCGATTTCATCTTCCACGCCGACGGCCTGTTGGTTAGCCAAGGTCGCTTGCTCGGTTTGGATCTTGCCCAATAGCGAATTGGCCCAAAGGGCGGCGCTGCCCTCGTCCAGACCCTCCGGCACCGGATTTAGGTTCTTTTGTTCGTTTTCGCCCTTTAATAGGGCGGCAAAATCTTCAACTTGGCTGGGTTTGACCTCGCGGCCTTGCTCTTGCTGCTGGGGGCGTAAAAAGACGCTGTCGAGAATTTGACGGTCGATTTTCATGGAAAACTCCAAGGGCCTTGTAGCCTAAAAGCCTTGATGGGCTTGGACTTTGAATCACCGATAATCGATATCGGTCGCGAGTCGGGGCACGATAAAGCCATCAATTTCACCAAATCAAACGGGAAATTATTGACCGGTCTACCCCGTCGCCAGTGATATACGCAATAAACGTACCAAATAACCAACCCTTTGGAAAAAACCTCTCTCCCCCCCCAATGGCCAGGGCAAAGCCCAGGCCATAGCCGGGCCACGGCCCAGGGCAAAGCCCGGGCCATGGGCCTGGGCATAAAAAAACCCCGCCCAACCAACTAAATCAGACGAGGAACTTAAAAAATCTCACTAAACGGCCAATGGTCGGGACAACTGGATTTGAACCAGCGGCCCCTGCGTCCCGAACGCAGTGCTCTACCAGGCTGAGCTATGTCCCGACGAGGTTTGGCCCAGTAAGGCTCCGGGTCCAAACGGCTATGGCCAAGCCAAGCGTTTAAATTCAAACGCCCGCATACCAAACGCTTATTATAACTTTTTGTGGGATTTTGGCAAGGAATTTTTTTCGCGTTTCTCCCTTGGGTTTGTCGACACCGGATTGTCAAGGGCTGAATCTTTCTTGGGCCCAGGCTTTTGACGGCTTGGCTTGTCCCCAAAATGCCCAAAGGCCCCGCCTGGGGGTTTTTGGGCTAGCCTAACCAAAAACGCGAGGCTCACCCCTAGCGAAAACAGGCCCGTAATCGGTCAAATTTGGCCCTTAGGGGCCTTCCGCGGGCCGATCCGGACAATAAGGGAGGGTCAAGAGCCCCGAGCGCCCCTGGGGCCCTAAAACGGGGGTTTGAAATTTGAGCCAAAACCCATCCGGGCCCGCGGGTGGGAAGTTCTAGGTGAGGCCAAAGGGGAAACAATAGCCGGGCAAAAGAGAGCCAAGTTTGGTTTAAGGTAAGATAATTATGGGGTTATTGAGTTTTATTTTTTTGTTAAAATCAATAAAGATACGGTAAATAATATAAGTTCAATAAATATAACTATTAGTATGCTATCAAGTCTATTACTAGATTCTTGCATAAGTCTAAGAGAGATATAAGTACAATTTTCAATAATAAAAATTCTTAAAAATGAATAAAAACTAGCTAAAGAAAATATATAACTTAAAATAATGAAAGCAAATAAAAATCCCGTACCCGTAGGTATAAATTCATATTTAAAACGAACGATACCAAGCAATAAATATACGTAAAAAAAGAACAATATATTATGTATTTCATCAACAAATACACTCGCATGACATTCCGTTGGCTTTTGAACCATATTCATTGCGACAATACAAATAATACCAATTAAATAAATAAGTATATATATGCCAGGCGATATCTTTTTTTGAACGTTAGCCATTCAAGTTACCTTTTCCAATCGGTAAAGTAAAAAACCGGTTTTACGGCTTGGGCGGCCGAGGCTTCGGCCGGGGATTATTTTCTTTGGTTAAACGCAATAATACAAACAAAAATACTAAAAATTCAACCCATATCATTATATTTAAATTACTTTTTAGCTTATTAAGTTTTTTAAGATGATTTAAAGCAATATCCATACATTCATCATTTGAAAAAATTTTTATTATGTCATACAAAGCTAACATAGAATTATAATAACTCACTAACATTAGCATGACTATTATTAAAATAATATTCTCTTTAAAAGCATACTTATATAGTAAAATACATAAAAATATATAAATGTAAAAGTATAACGCTACATTATGGACTGATACTAAGGGAGTAAAATTTATACAATTTACATTATCTTTTATTATAAAGATAATAAATACTACTATAACTCCCAATAGATAAAATAGCAAAAAATATACCGGATTTATTATACTATTTTGTCGTAATTTAAGTGCCATTATTCACGTTAAGTTAGCCGCTTTGGGCTATGGGCCGGAGCTGTTTTGGTATCATTTTTAGCGAACGGAAGGGCGGATTAGCCCATGGGGCGCCGAAGAAAAATTTTTGGCTGGCTTAGTGACAATTAACCACTTTTCCCTGACGGTTGCAACTTCTAAAAAACCGACCGGGGGAGTTTCCGGTGGGGGTAAGCGGCTGGCCGCGATGGGGGGTGGTTTTTAAGGGTCGGGCCAAGCCGGGCCGGGCCGGGCCGGGCCTGGTCGGGCCGCGACCGCTCTAGCCCGGGGCAAGGAGATGGGCCCGGTGAAAAGAAAGATCTTAGGGCCAATAAAGAACGGCGAAGGGGCCTTTAAGTTAGTTTATTTTTTTACTCATAAGCGTTTTTGAATCTATGGGGAGGACAAGAAAAAAAATTTTGGCTATTTTCGGGAAAGTTTTACTTTGGGGGCCCAGGCTTGACTTTGCCAATTTTATCGTTTAAAATTAGATAGTTAGGAGTTTGGTCAGGGTAAGGACAAAGGTCTTTTTAAGATTCTTACAGCGAAAAAAAGCGAAGGTCGGTTATGAAAAATATCAACATTACCTTTAAGGAACTTGCCGACGAGTTTAACCATAACGCCCAGATACTCTACAAACTGAGCCAAGAGCCTTTTAGCGACGAGATGGCCCAAATTATGTCCATGGCCACCACCCTCACCAGTGACTGCCAAGCCATGATTGAGCTATGTTTGGTGGCCGAATCTAAGCTTACGGCTAGCCAAGAGCGAGACGGCTTGGCCGATCAGGACGGGGGCCAGGGGCAATCCGAGGCCATCAAAGAGCCGTAAGGCGCGGGGCTAACGTTTTTTCCAGGGGCCCGCTTTCCTTTAGGGCGTTCAAAGTCGTCCCCAGGGCTTTAATCAGGTCGGCGTTCCCAAACCGGAAGTTTTTATCGGGCTTGAAAGACGTCACTTTGAAACAATGAAATAGGCCCACTCGATCTTTTGAAACTAGAAGCGGACCGGCCGCGTCTTGGCCCTCGTAGGCCAAACCGGGAACCGGGGTAGGCAAAGCCCAATTCCCCAACGCTGGCCAAGGCGTCCAAAGGCGCCCAAAGGCGCCGAGGATCCAAGGCGAAATGGGAATCCCAGGG
>JAITLH010000020.1 GCA_031277995.1 Deltaproteobacteria bacterium | reverse complement strand
TTTTTTTCTTTTTTTAGACGCTCTTTTTTCCGGCCCTGGTTTTTAGGCTTCGAGGGTTGAGGAAACCAGGAGCTGGGTATAGGGATCCTGGGGATCGTCCAAAACCCGGTCGGTTAGGCCCGTTTCCACCACCCGGCCTTCTTTCATCACCAGGAGCCTTTGGCTAAGGAGCCTGGCCACGGCCAGATCGTGGGTCACCAAAACCGCGGCCAGTTTTAGGGTGCCGGTCAGGTTGCTGATTAGGTCCAGTAGCTTGGCCTGAACCGAGACGTCCAGGCCGCCAGTGGGTTCGTCTAAGAAAACTAGCCTGGGAGAGGTAACCAGGTTTCTGGCGATCTGGAGTCTTTGGAGCATGCCCCCGGAATATTGGCCGGGGCGATCGTCTAACCTTTGGGTGTCGATCTCCACCCTTTCCAACCAATCCGAGGCCCGGTTTCTAACTTCCCGGTAGACCCTGGCCCCTCCGGAGAGGAGCCTATCGGCTATGTTGGCCCCGGCGCTGACGTTCATGTTCAGTCCGTCTTTGGGGTTTTGGTGCACGAAACCCAGTTCGGTCCTAAGAAGAAGCCTGCGGCGGCCCTCGCCAAGCCCATGCAAATCAAGCTCTTCGCCAAGGGCGTCCCGGTAAAATACCCGTCCCGCTTTGGGTTTGAGCTGACCGGAAATGAGCTTTAAGACCGTGGTCTTCCCGCTGCCCGACTCCCCAACCAGGCCCAATATCTCGCCCGGATAGACCTCGAAACTCACCTCCCGGCAGCCCAGCTTATCCCCGTAGTAATGGGTCAGCCCCTGGGCCCTTAGGAGGGGGTCTTTTTCGTTTTCGTATTGGGGAAAAGGCTCCTTACTAACCTTTCCGGTTTGTTCTTGGCTATGGGTCATTTTCACCTTTCGCTTTGGCTAAGACGTTTGGGGCTTTTTGAAGCGCTTACCGAAGGGTTTTTTGAAGCTTTTTTCGCCGCGCCTTTCCCCGCTGGGGCCGTTGGCTGGCCTTTCCTCAAAGCCCTTTCCGGGGTCGTCTTTGAAGCCATTACGGGATTGTTTTCGGAATGAAATTTTGAAAACAATCCCGGGTTTTGGGCTTTTAGGCGCTTTTGGCAATGGTCGGAATCGGAACAAACGAACATCCTGTTACCCTGATCGTCTTGGACTATCTCGTCTAGGTAGGAATCGTCGGCCCCGCAAATGGCGCAGCGTTGCTCCCAACTCTGGACCCTAAAAGGGTGATCGCTAAAGTCAAAGCTCTTGACCTTGGTGTGGGGAGGGATGGCGTAGACCCTTCTCTCACGACCGGCCCCAAATAAGTGCAAGGCCTTGGAGCCGTTTAGTTTTGGGTTGTCAAAGCGGGGAATGGGCGACGGGCTCATGGCGTAACGATCAAAGACCAAAACCGGATAGTCATAGCTGATGGTGATTTCCTTATGTTTGGTGACGTCCTCATAAAGCTTTAGATACATAAGCCCGTATTCAAAAAGCGCGTGAAGACTTCTCGTTTCCGGTTCGCTTGGTTCCAAATGCCTCATGGGTTCGGGCAGGGGCACTTGGTAAACCATGATTTGGTCGCTTGAAAGAGCCGTTTCGGGAATCCTGTGCCTGGTCTGGATAATCGAGGCCCTACCCGTCTCGCCTGTCGTCTCCACCCCGGTTAAGGCCTCAAAAAAAGTCCTAATCGACACGGCGTTGGTGGTGTCGTCCGAACCCTGGTCAATGACTTTCAAAGTATCCTTGGGCCCGATAATCGAGGCCGTGATTTGTATGCCTCCCGTACCCCAGCCATAAGGCATGGGCATCTCCCTTCCCGCGAAGGGCACTTGGTAACCGGGTATGGCCACGGCCTTCAAAAGGGCCCGCCTGATTTCCCTTTTGGTGTCCTCGTCCAGATAGGCGAAGTTGTACTCCCGGCTAACGGCCCCGGTAACTTCCCCGTTAACTTCTTGCCCCAAAGGCCCGGCTAAACCCAAGGGCCCGTCAGGGCCCGAAGGCGCTCCCCTGCCTGAACCTAAGCCAGTGCCTGGGCTTGGGCCAGGGCCTGGACCTAAACCAGTGCCTGGGCCCGAAAAATTTTGCTCTTTTAGAATGTCCCGGATATGCCCGCCCTTTTCCAGGGTCGGGTCCAGGGTCGGATCCAGGTTCCGTTTCGCGGTCGGTTCCGGGGCTTTGTCTTTTTTTAAAAGGGATTTCATGAAATTTCTCTAAGGCCTGACCATTTGGCTTACCGGACAAGGGTCCGGTAAGCCAAATGGCTTTAATCGACCGTTACCTGAGCGGCGGGTTTTTATGAGTGTTTACTCTTTTATGCCTTGCATTTTGGCTTTAGGTTTCGGGGGGCGAATCCTCGTCGCCAGGGGAGGGGGCTTGGTTTTGGGCCATTAATTTTTTCCTCATCTCCCGTAACATCGATAGCTCGGCCTGGAAATCGACGTAGTGGGGCAACTTGATGTGGGAAACGAAACCCGAGGCTTCCACGTTGTCGGCATGGTAGAGGACAAACTCTTCGTTTTGGGCGGGTCCCTTAATGGCTTCGTTAAGTTCCCTCGATCTTAGGGCCCGGTCAACTATGGCCATGGAAAGGGCCTTGCGTTCGTTATGGCCAAAGGTCAAACCATAGCCGCGGGTAAACATGGGCGGCTTCCCCCCGCCGCCCTTAAACTGGTTGGCCGTCTGGCACTCGGTCACCTCGATTTCCCCCACGGTGATAACCTCGCCCAATTCCGGGGGGCAAAATTCCAGCTCCACCGGACCCAACCTCAGCTCGGCCACGAAGGGGTGGACCGAACCAAAACCCCTCTGGGAGGAATAGGCCAAGGCCAACAAAAACCCCTCGTCCCCCCGGGCCAGGGCTTGAAGCCTCCCTCCGCGATTTAAGGGAACTTCCAACGGTTCCCTGGTCAAATCAAAGGGCCTTGCCCTGGACTCGAGATCCTCGATGGTTTCCATGATGCCCTCAAGCTCCAAAATGCTGGCCACGGCGGCCAGTTCCCCGCCATTGGGCAAAATGGGGGCCTCGGACGTTTGGGGTTCAAAAACGCCAAGATCGCTTTCAGGCCCATTTGCTAGCCCATTCATAGGCGCGCTTCCAAGAGCGCTCCCATGACCGTTTCCAGGCCCGCTCCCAAGATCGCTCCCAGGCCTGTTTTCACGCTCGCTTTCATGAGCGCTCAATGGCTCGCTTCCAAGCCCGCTTCCATGTCCGCTTCCATGACCGTTACCAGGCCCGCCCAATGGCTCACTTCCAAGCCCGTTTCCAGGTCCGTTCCTAAGCTCGCGCCCTTGGCTTTCTTGGCTTGGCTTTTGGCCTTGGTCAATTGGCCCAGCCCCGTCATCCATGAGCGAACGCTTAAGCAAACGATGGGTGTAATCGAAGGTTGGGCCCAGGATCTGGCCCCCGGGAATGTCCTTGAAGGTGCCCGAGATTCTTCTTTTGGGACGCATGGCCGTGGTTTTGATGGGTTCGCTATAGCCAAAGCGCTTAAGGCTGGCCCGGGCCGCCCGAAGGAGAAATATGGCCTCGACCAGATCGCCCTGGGCCTGCTTGACGGCCAAGGCGGCCATCTTGGGGGCGTAAAGGGAGCCCTCGGCCTGGACCCGGTCCACGGCCAACGAGAGCTGGTTTTGAAGCTGGGCCAAGCTTATTTCCGGAAGGGCGGTGTCCCCGCGTCTTATGACTTCCAGTAGCTTGTGGGCCTCGGAGATGGCTTTTTGACCGCCTTTGACGGCTACGTACATCGATACTCCAAAAATTCTTTTTGATTAACCGGATAGATGGGAAACGAAGAATTCCGTTCAACCCAAATCTTAGCCGCGAGTTGTAAATTTTCTTTTAAATTTCCCTTAGGCCTTGGTAAAAAAACCTAACTGGGTTTAAGCCTTAGGGTTAAGGACCTCGGAAGCGCCGCCAAGCAATCGCCTCCGGCCAAAAACACGTCCACGCCCAAGGGGTAACAGGCCCGGTTTAAGGCCCACTGGCCCACGAAATCGCGGCTAAGGCCATGGTTTTCAAATTCCGTTTCCCCTTCCAGGCCCGGCCCAAAGGCCGTCAAACCAACCCCCGGGTCGTCTTTTTCAAAGGCGCCGCCCAATATGACCGTGGCCGCTCTGTCCGGATACCGGGGATCGCCCTGGTTAAGATCGCCCAAATTGGGCATCTCGCCCAAATTCGCGGCCAAAACGAAGTCGGCCTTTTCCGGCTCCCTCACGATCGGGGCCGACGAATGAAAGACCAAAAAACCCTCGGCCTGGGCCAAGGACGGGGAAAGCCAAAGCGGGGTCAAATGATCGGCCAAGGTCAAGGCCAAGGCCGCGATCCCAATCGGAATCGGCGGCTGGCTTTTGATTAACGACTTAAAGTCAAAGTAAAACCTCTTGGTCGGAGAGGCCATGGCCGACAAGGCCAGGCGAAAAACCCCCTGGCTAGCCAAGGTATAATCGCCAAAACCCAAAGCGGGGGCCGCGCCCCCGCTTTGGGTTTTGGTGGTCTGGGCTTTGCCGTTTTGGCCAGACGCGAATTCTTTAGTTTTAGGCCCTTTAGTTTCAAACCCTTTAGTTTCAGGCCCGTCAGGCTCCGCTTGGTAAGATCCCGTTTGGGCCGGGCCCTGCCCGCCGGCTATCGGCTTGGCTTTCTTTTGTTCTTGGTTAGTTTTCATCTTCTCCTCTAACTAGGGTAAAAAACTCGACCTTGGTTTTTTGGGTCCGTTCGTTTTCGTTGGCCCTTTTTCTGGCTAGCTCTTCTTCAAGGCTAAGGACCATATCCTCTATGGCCGGCCCGTAAGCGTCATCTTGCCCCAGGGCGTCGGCCAGGGCCGCGGCCAAACATTTTTCGGGGGCGTCCCCCAAAACGTAGGCGTGGCCAATTAGGCCCTTGACGCTTAAAGAGCACCTGGTAACCAAGACCTCGCCTAGGTTAAAGGGCGCCCCGGTGGCGTCGGCCCTGGCCTTGGCCATGATTAAGCCCTTTTGGGGGCGCCTTAGGTAAATAAAGGCGGGCAATTGGCCTAAAGTTCCCATTGACTCGATAAGCCTGTCGGCGTCGCTTAAGGCCAAGGCTCTCATGATTCTCTTTCTTTCCATGGGCATTATTAAAAAATCCTCCCCTTAGTCTGGCCACGCTCCCCATGGCCAAAGGGTTTGGTAAAAAAAACGACGCCGGGTGGGGGGCCAACGGCCCCCCACCCGGGAAGGTCTTTATTTGGTTTTATTTGAATTCATGAAGGTAGTTTACGGATAGGCCGCAGCGCGCGGGGTCATCTAGGCGATCGCGGGCCAGGCTTATGGCGTCGCCGTTTTCTCGATTGGGGCCTTTGGGATCTTTTTGAAAAAGGGCGGTCGAGATAACCGTAAAGGGTCCGCCGGTCACGGCTTGGCGGCACAGACAGAGGCTATCCAAGGGGAGGGGTGCGCAAAGGCTTTCGTCCAAAAGGGCGTGGATAAGATCGAGAAAGCCTTGTTTGTCAAAGTCCGGTCTTTTTTGGCCTTTTTGGTCTTGGCCTTGCGGGGTTTGGTTTTGGGCCGCGTTGCCGGGTAAGCCGTCGGCCAGGTTGTCGCTTAGGGTCAGGTGGAAGCGGAACTGATCCAGGACGTAGGGGTAGCCCCATTTTTTGGCCAAGGCCCTTTGGCGATCGGTTAGGGGTTCCCTTCTGGCCAGATCGTCGGGCCCGATGGGTTTGGCGTAGGGGGTAAAGGTTTTAACCAACCTTTCCTCAAGCTCGTTTAGGGCCAAGGGGGCGTTTTTGGGAACGAGGGCCACAAAACCCGGCTCCAGTATGGTTAACTCCAGGGGCCCCAGGGCGACGGGCTCGGTTTTGGCGGCCAGGGCCTGGAGAGTCGAGTTTAGGGTTTCCACCGAAACGAGGGACCTAAAAGGCGCGACCAAGGTGGCGTGAAAACCGTAGGTGGCCGCCCGGGCCGGGTGGGGCGGGCATTTTGGGTAATCTTCCTCTGGCCAGGGCGGCCTTAGGGCGGCCCCGTCGTAAACGTCCCGGCCCAAAATGGCCGAACCCAATTGGTAAAGCTTGGTTTTGGGGCCGGGCACGTGGTATACGCTAAATCTCTCCGACATTTTTTTTACCTTGAATTTTGGCCTAATTTTAAAACGCCCCCAAGCCCGGGCCATGGGTCCGGGCTTGGGGGTTGGATCTCGGAGAGGACGAGATCCGCTCTCGGAGGAGAGAAACCGTTTTTTTTAGATGACCATTTTCCTAAGCTTTTGCGAGATCATGTCAAAGACCGTCACGGCCACGATGATTACCAGCATGCAGGCGAAGGTTTCCTTAAAATGGAAACTTCTAATGAGGTCGATTAGGAGAAAACCGATGCCCCCGGCGCCGACCATGCCCACGACCGTGGCCGATCTGACGTTACTTTCAAAACGGTAGAGGGTAAAGGAGATCCATAGGGGGAAAACTTGCGGCAAGATCCCAAACCAGATCTCGGCTATGAGGCCGGCCCCGGTGGACCGTATGCCCTCGACGGGTTGGGAGTCCACCGCTTCCACGGCCTCGGAAAAAAGTTTGGCCAAAACCCCGGTGGTGTGGACCCAAAGGGCCAGGACCCCGGCGAAAGCCCCCAGGCCCACGCAAACGACGAAAATCATGGCGAAAACCATTTCGTTCACGGCCCGGGAAGCGTCCATTAACCTCCGGACGGGTTGGCGCAACCAGAAAGGGGCGATGTTTTCCGAGCTCATCAGCCCCAGGGGTACCGAGCAGATTAAGGCGAAAATGGTACCCCATAAGGCGATGTGCAAGGTCACGAGCATCTCTTCAAGATATATCTTGATGTCGATGAAATCCGGCGGGAAAAAGTCCTTGGCCAAGATGACCATGTTCTTTGAATCCCGGATTAAATCCATGGGCCGGATCTCGGCGCCCTTGAAAGACCAGACCAAGACGGCGGCCGCGATTAGGCCAAAGGCCCAATTTTTGGCTTTCCGGAGGCTGGAAGTCTTGGTCTGGTCCATCTTCTTTGTTTCCGCGTCGTTTTTGGTCAAGCTTAATTCCATTAGGATTTAGCCAAGGAGGCCATCTTGGTTTCCAAATCTTTGAGTTCGTTATTGATTTGGGTCAAGCGGGTTTTTTGTTCGTCGTTAAGGTTCCCCCGATCTTCCAGGTTTTTCTTTTCCTTGAAAAGCTCGAGTTGGCGAATGGGGAGAAGCTGATCGTCTGAGGAGCTCTTAAAACCCTTCCACTGCAAAGCGGTCAGGATCTCGGCCTTACGCTCGTCTCCGTCCTTTCCGTAGTTAAGCAAAAAGTCTTGGATCTTTTTCTTGACGGCCGGGTCCAAATCTTTGCGCCAAACCAAGGGGTCGCTGGGGATTAGGGGGCTGGTCCAGATGACCTTTATTTGCTTTCTTTTGTCCGGGGCCGTAAGTTCCAAGCGATCCAAGGATTCGCTATTATTGGTGGCCACGTCCACTTGCCCGTTCGCGACCGAGAGGGCGTTACTCTCATGGTTTGAGCTAAGCGTTCTCTTAAAGGCGGTTTTGGGATCCACGCCGTTTACCGCGAACACGTAATAGCTGGGCACCAAAAAACCCGAGGTGGAATTGGGATCCCCGTTTCCGAAGTTAAGGTTCTTGGCGTCTTTGAACATGTCCTCGATGGAATTTAAGGGGGAATTGACGTTGGCGATGATGTGGGAGTAGTAACCTTGGGAGCCGTCGGCGGCCAGGGTTTGCATGAAAACTTCCCCGTCGGCCCGGTCAACCGCTTCCATGGCCGATTTGTTACCGTACCAAGCCAGCTGGACTTTATTAAAGCGCATGCCCTCGATGATGCCGGCGTAGTCGGAGGCGAAGAAGGCCTTGACGTCCAGGCCCGTTTCCTTCCTCATGTCGTCCAGGAAAGGATCCCAGAGTTTTCTGAGGTTTTGGGAGGACTCGGTCGATATGATGCCAAAGTTGATTTCCTGGGCTTGGGCCAACCCGGTTGTGGCCAAACCCAATCCCCAGGCCAAAACCAAACCGAAACCAAGGACCAACAGACCGGCCAATCGGCCAAAAAGGTCATGTTTCTTGGATATTGGGCTAATGACTCGTTTACGCATTTAAGGCTCCTTTCTCCTATATATGACTATAGAGGTAGAAAATTGGAAAATGATTAAAGAAAATTTGACTGTGGACTTTCTTTATAGAGAAAATAAGACTTTTTGACATTCCGCGTAGAGATAAAACTTGGGCTTTTGACATACCGCGTAGAGAGAGAAAAAACGGGCTTTTGGCTTACCGCGCGGAGAGAGAAAAAACGGGCTTTCGACCTACCGCGTAGAGATAAAATTTGGGCTTTTGGCTGTCCGCCCGGAGAGAAAAAACGGGGCTTTTGGCCTACCGCGTAGAGATAAAATATGGGCTTTTGGCTGTCCGCGCGCAGAGATAAAACGGGGCTTAGGCGTGAAAAAACTGCTCTTTTAGGCTTTCGGCCTGGCTTTTGGGTTCGGCCATCAGGGGCTTAACTTTGGGGGCGATCTTATTGACGTCAAACATCTCGGCCGCGCCGGATCCGTAGATGGTTTTCATCCTATCCACGGTCAGATCTTCGCTGGGGCCGTCGTAAAGAACTTTTCCGAAACCCAAGGCCACGGCCCGGGGGCAATATTTCATGGCGTAGTCAACCTGGTGCAAGCTAACCACGACCGTTAGGCCCTCTTCTTTATTTAGCTTTCTTAAAAGCTCCATGACCAGAATCGAGCTCTCGGGATCCAAAGAAGCGATCGGTTCGTCGGCCAAAATAATCGAGGCCCTTTGGACCAAGGCCCGGGCGATGGCCGCCCTTTGCTGCTGGCCGCCCGAAAGCGTCGAGGCCCTTTGGTGGTACTTATCCAAAATGCCCACCTTTAGTAAGGCTTCCGAGGCCAGGCTTCGGTCGGCTTGGTTAAAGCCCATCAAAGTCGATCGCCAAAGCGGCGTCCGGCCCAGGGCCCCCAATAACACGTTGGTCGCGACGCTTAGCCGCCCCACCAAGTTAAACTGCTGAAAAACCACCCCGATGTCCGTTCTGGTTTTCCGAATGTCCTTGGCGATTTGGCCCTTGGCCTGAACCCTTCGGCCGTTTACCTCGATCGGCCCCGAACACTTGTCGCCGGCCACCAAGCCCGAGACGTGCTTTAAAAGGGTCGATTTGCCCGAGCCCGAGGCCCCAATCAAAGCCACCATCTCGCCTCGCTCGACTTTCAAGCTGACCTCGGTTAAGGCCTTGGTGTGGCCGAAGGTTTTACTTAGGTTTTCTATTTCCAGCATGAAATCTCCTTGGATCCATCTTTCGACGGGAATTTAGGTAGAATGACTCTTTGGTTTTCTGTCCTTGCTTTGGAATTATAAAAACCCAATGTAAAGACTATGTTTACTCTCGGTAAAATTATCGGAAAAATTATCGCCCCACCTTCGGGGGGCCAATAATTTTCCCAACCCGGACCCAGGACCGGCTCCCCAAAGCGCCCTTCAAAGGGCACTCAAAGGTGGTGGGCCAAGTTTGGGAAAACGGCCGGTTTCACGATTGGGCCATCTTGGTTTCCAATTCCTTAAGTTCCTTTTCGATTTCCCTTAGCCGCTCTTTTTGGTCCTCGTTTAACTTTTCCCGGTCAGCCAAGCCTTTCTTTTCCCTAAAAAGTTCCAGTTGGCGAATGGGCATGAGCTGATCGTTATCCGAGGGCTCAAAACCCTTCCAGCCCATCGCGCCCAAAATCTCCGCCTCCCTGGCCACCCCCCTTTTTCCGTAAGCCAAGAAAAAATCCCGGATTTTTTTCTTTATCCCCGGCTCCAAGTCCTTTCTCCAAACCAAGGGATCGCTGGGAATTAACGGGCTGGTCCAGATTACTTTTATTAGCTTCCTCTTTTCCGGGGCCGTGGCCTGGAGGCGCTTTAAGGATTCGTTATTGCTGGTGGCCACGTCCACCTGGCCCGCGGCCACCGAGAGGGCGTTTCCTTCATGGTTGGCGTTAACCGTCCTTTTGAAAACCCTTCTGGGATCCAAGCCCCTCGCGGCGAAAACGTAATACCCCGGCACCAGATACCCGGACGTGGAATTGGGATCCCCGTTACCAAAGTTTAGGTTCTTGGCCTCCCTTAGCATGTCTTCGACCGAGTTTAAGGGCGAATTGACGTTGGCTATGATGTGCGAGTAATAGCCCCCGCTTCCGTCGGCGTCCACGGTTTTTAAAAATACTTCCCCGCCGGCCCTATCGACCGCCTCGATGGCCGACTTATTGCCAAACCAAGCCAAATCGACCTTGCCAAACCGCATGCCCTCGACAATCCCCCCATAGTCCGACGCGAACAGGGCCTTAACCTCCAGCCCCGTTTCCCGGCCCAGGTCCTTAAGTAAGGGCTCCCAGTTCTTCCTAAGGTTTTGGGTCGATTCGGTCGAAATGATCCCAAAAATAATTTCCTCCCCGTCGGCCAAAGCCCCGTCGGCCAAGCCCGCGCCGGCCAAGCCCACGCCGGCCAAGGCCAAGCCGGCCAAGCCCAAACCGGCCAAGCCCAGCCCCGCCCAGGCCACCAAAGCGCGCGCGGCCAGTAAAAAAAGACCCGCCCCCAACTTATGATTATTTAAGTTTTTACCCATAATGTCCTCCCGCCCAGGGCGCTGGTTACGCCAAAACGACTAACCGGCAATAAGTCCGGTAAGCCCCATCCGCCGTTTATTTTTTTCGCTTCGATGAGCCAAGATTTTATAAAACCGGCGCGAAAATAATGTTTCGTTTTGGTAAAATTTTTCAAAATTCTTTAGCGAAAGGTCAAAAAAAACCAAAACGCCCCGTGGCCGCGCCCAAACAAAAAGGCCGAAAACCCCGGCCCAGGGGCGGGGGTTTTCGGCCTATCTCAAAGCCAAGCTAAACTAAGTTATGCCAAGCCAAGCCAAGCCAGGCCAAGCTTGACAGGCTTGACAAGCTTGACAGGCTTGGCCGGGGCTGGTTAATGGGTTTTTTTACTCTCCCTTGTATTCGAAGGCGATCAGGGCCCCGGGATTGGCGGGCGTTTGGGTCGGGAGACCGTTTTCGTCCAAAAGGTTTCCGGTTTTGTCGGTAATGACGTAGATGGATTTACCGTCCTGGCTGACCAAGACCTGGCGGTAACGGTTGGCGGTGTGAAAGTACTTTATGACGTCGCCTTGGGCCTGCTTTTGATCCTCGGACAGGGGCACGCGGTAAACGGCGCCGTTTTTTAGGCTCGAGATGAGAACGGAGTTTCGCCAAGCCTTAATGGGCCCGTCTTTCGGGTAGTAATCCAAACTGGCCGGGGCGATGGTGGCCCAGCCCAGGTAAGCGAGCTGGCCAAACTTGGCGTCCTGGAAGTTATAAAAACTGGGCACGGTAAAAAAGGTCTTGATGGGTTCCTTGAAATCTTCCCGGTTCCACTTGGTCTCTTTCTCCATGGGTTGATCGGGGGGGAGATATACCGAGGCGTCTATTTTGTCGCAGCCGGCCACGGCCGACCAGTTTATGTACCCGTAAGCTTGATCGTCAGGGTAACCGGCGATTAAGGGCCAGCCGTAATTGCCACCTTTCACCAGTATGTTCAATTCGTCGTCGGTTGAGGGCCCCTGCTCGACCGAAAAAAGCCTGTCCCCGATAAACTTAAGCCCTTGGGGATTGCGATGGCCCAGGGTAAACACGTGGCTTTTGACGCCCTCCAAGGTCGGGTTATCCTCGGGGATGCCCCCGTCGGGCTTAAAACGCAAGATTTTGCCAACGTAAGCCGTCCAATCCTTGGCCTCGACTTCCTTGGCCGTGGGTAGCCTTTGGGCGTAATTTGGCCGACAGCGGTTGGCCCCCTGGTTACTGCCCATCTCGCCTTTGCTTAAATACAAGGACCCGTCCGGGCCAAAAACCAGCCGCCCGCCCTGATGGTCATTCCAGGCCGGGAGCCCCAAAAAAACGTCCTTGGGCTCGGTCAATTTTTTCCCGGCCCGGTCGTACTTAAAACTGACGATTTTTTGCAGTTCTTGGTCTCCATCTTTGTAAGTGTAGGTTAGGTAAACCAGGCCCGAGGAATCAAAATCAGGGGCCAGGGCCAGGCCCAATAAGCCCTCATGCTGGGGTCCGGTAAAAACCTCGTCTATCTGGACCAAAACTTCCTTTTTTCCGGTGGCCGGATCGACGGAAATCACTCTCTTTCCTTGACGTTCGGTAATCCAAAGCTCCCCGCCCGGCCCCCAAACCATGTTCCAGGGCGATTCCAAGCCCTCCAAAATCACTTGGCCACCAAAGGGTTCGGCCACGGCGATCTCGTCCCCGGCCGCGGCCCAGAGCTTGTCGGAAACCAAAACGGCCAAAAGGGCGGTTAAAATAAAAAGCGGGAAAAAACCAATCAACCTTCTAAACGACATAAGTTACTCCTAAAAATCAAATAAAACGTTAAAATAAAAAAGCCTGGCTTAAAAAATACCATACGATTCTTACGATTCTCATCTTTTAACCGTAAAACAAATTAAATAAACTAAAAAAACCTTCTTCAAGCCCCAGCCCTGGCCGGGTCCATAATTTGACAACCGATGGTCGCCAAACGAATATATCAAATATTTTCGAGCCGGTATAGTTTTTAATGGCCCTTTTCAGTCCTTACCCGTACCCGCTGCCTTTCGCGGCCAAATAGGCTTTGGCCAGCTAAGGGCTTAACCAAAACCGGCCAAACTCGCGTTTGTGGGCCGGCCAAGGGAGAACCCCAGATCTTTTCAAAACGCCTAGCGTTAAGCCAATGATGGATCGATGATAAGATTTATAATAAATCATAACCGCGTTTAATTAAATAAGCAAAATAAGTGCCATAATTATTGGCTTATATATAATTTTATGTCGCTACGGTAATAATCGATTTTGATTTTTGGGCCTGAGAATGGTGAATTTGGGAGTAAATTTAGCGGAGGAAGGGATTTTGGTTAATAAAAAAGCGCCCGCGTGAGGGCGCTCTTTCAAAATTCGTTCGGGGCCAAAATGGCCCCGGAAGGAAGGGGAACCGGCTCGGCCATAACGAGGGGATCGGCCTTATGGGGCCGCGGCGCCATGGCTAGTCAGGACTGAAGGTCGGGATCCAGGGGATGAAGTCAACCTCCATGCCGGTATAGGTCACCGTGGTGTCAAGGTAAACGAAGTCTCTTACGCCGTTATCGATACAGTCCAGCCTAAAGTTTTCGGTCATGTGTTTTAACAACTTTAGGAGTTTGAGGGCTTTTTTTGGCGGTTTAGACTCGTCCACCTTGTAGTCCGGATAGATATTTCTAAGGACATCCGCGACAGCCAAATCATCTAACGCTAACACCCTTAACGGGGCTCCAAGGCCACGCGTTTTAAGTTCTTTGAATGTAAATAACCAATGGCTAGTAAGATATGAATAATGCTTTTTAACTGATAATAACTTGAAATTTCCATTTTTAGTTATACCAAAACATATATAAATATATTCTCTATCTTTTGTTCGCATATTTATATGTGGGAGTACAAAGACGAAAATAAATGAACAGCTATTTGTAAGGCTTATGTTTAACCAATTTTCATAAAAATTTTCATAAGCCTCAATAAAAGTTTTTCTAATATTTTTAAATTTAAAAAAAGGCATAAGATTTAATAATTGATCAACAAAATATTCAAAATTACCATAAGACATAGCATTGAAAAATATTTTTTCTAATTTTTTGTTATATCGTTTTAGTAAAAATTCGCCTTTATCTACTAAATATTTTAAAAAACCGATATCATGTTTATAATTTGGGTGTATAGCCTTATGGTTTTCTGATAACACATTTAATAATACATCATCGGTAATTTTAAAGGTTTTATTCGTATGCTGTTCTGACTTAGACTTGCATATTTGTGATAATATACACCAGACATAAGTCCTGCCTATCTTAACATTTAAAAAAGTCTTTGTTATACAAATACCGATTAAATGAAAGATAACGTTAGCCTGGGATAGTGCTATTAGTTTTTTTGACACGGTTATTTTCCTATAAATAATTATTTTGAAAATAATTATATTATTTATATGTTAAAAAAGTTAAACGTAACATGGTTAGTGAGCCATAAGACATTTATTGACGCTACTGGCTAATATTCCAAAATTCGGCTGAGGCTTCCGGAAGTCAGGACCGGCTAGCCCCTGGCCCAAGATTTGGCCATTAGTGTGGTTAATTTTTTGTAAAAGTGAGACCTATAAGCTACCTCTCCAGTCAGTCACCCGCCCATCTAGTGACTAAGCGACCACGACATATGGGTTCTGGTTTCATCTCAAACGCTAAATATAGTTTTGGGGTATTGCCAGGGCTATGGTATTAGTCCCAACCATGATTTACGCGGTTTAAACCAAAATATTTAATTTTTAATGGGGTTGGTTAGAGGCAAGTTCAAATAAAAACCGAGGCGAGTTCAACAAAGGCGGTTTGATAATGCGCGAAGAAGAACAAGCTGGAAGCTCAATCAAGCCCCCAAACTCAACTTTGTGAATTTACCAAAACTATTAAGACTTGTCAAGACTTTTCCGAAATTAATTTTCATAAAAATTTTTTCTTTAAATTTTCATAGGATACAGACAAATATTCACCGCTTAGAACCTTCATGTTACCCTTCTCAAGGGTCCGATACCGATAAGGGTAGAAAAGAAAAATTCATAAGACCGGCAAAACCATTTTCCGTCACCCCGGTTAACGTTAGGGGCTGTCTTAACTAACGTTGAAACTCAAATCAAAATAATTTTTTCTAGCTTAAACCATTTTAGATTTATTTTGTTTTTTTAATATTAGCAATAAGAATATTATTTCTTAGTAAAAAAGCAATTTACGAAAATATAATTGCTTAAATTGCCAATCTTGGCATAATAAAGTCTACTTAATTTTTTCCAATTAATTTAAAAAAATATATTCTTTCCAAAACGGGAAAATTTATCTCCCCCATGGCCATTAAAACATGCCTAAAATTCCAGTAACCATCTAGGCAAAAATTCACATTTTATCGTCCAGCCCCAATTACCAAAAAAACCGCCCCTGGGCTTAACGACCCAATGGTTTGCCGCTTCAAAATCCGCTATCCCCAAAATTTACCGCGGCGCTTATTGCCAAACGACTTACGGCTATCCCCCAAAAAAAACCCCGGCCACCCTTACCCGGCCGTGCCTTACCCGGCCTTGCCTTACCCGGCCTTGCCTAATCCGGCCATGCCTTGGCCGGGACAAGGCTGGCCATGCGCTTAACTTGGCCAAAACCCCTTAGCCAAAATCCGGACCTCAACCCCCAACGAAACATGCCCCGCGGTCGGTCAAAAACGGCCCTTAGGCGCGTTTTGGCGGCCGGGTGGGTAGGGTAGGGGGTTCGTGGAGGCCGAATCGCTCCCAGACCCCTTTACGGCCGTTTAAAGCGCGAGCCGCGAAATGGGCCTTTTTTTAAGAGCGAGGTTTTACTCAAAACCTGGCTTAATCGGAAAGGGGGGAATGGTTTTGGCCCGAAAACGGTTTAAGAGCGGTTTGCGATTGGTATCGATTGGTTTGGGGGTGGCGGTTTAAGGGCTTGGGGGCGTGTGCTAGAATTGGAAAAATTTGGGTTTTTTTGGTTAACTCAAAAGAAGTTTTGTTTTGGCCTAACATGGGTTTATTTTCATGAAAAGTTTCTCGGATATCGGTGATCGCGGGTCCGAAAGGGTTTGCCAGGACGCGTATGGGGTAAACGTCAGGGCGGCCGAGCTTATGGCCAGACTAAGCCAGGCCCTGAAAGAAGAGGGTTTTGGGGGACGGGCCTTGGGGCTTTTTTTGGTCCGGGTTCTTTTTTGTCTCTTCGCCGAGGATACCGGGGTTTTTGAGCCTCGCGGTTTTGGGAATTTCGTTTTGGGGTCAAAGCCCGATGGGTCGGATTTGTCGGAGCGGCTGGCTAGGTTATTTGAGGCGCTGGGCTTACCCGAGGAAAAACGCCCTTTTTGGCCAAGGAGTTTAAGGGGTTTGGTTATGTCAGCGGGGGCTTGTTTTTGGATTCGCCGCCCGAGGGCCCGGGTAAGTTTGGGCCAAAGGTTAGGGAGATTTTACTTACTTCTTCGGCCTTTGATTGGAGCGCCATTAGCCCGGCCGTGTTTGGGGCCATGCTCCAAGGGGTGATGGAAAAGGGCCAAAGGCGGGAAATAGGGGCCCATTACACTAGCGAAGGAAACATCCTAAAAGTCATTGGTCCGTTATTTTTGGACGAGTTGTGGGAGGAGTTTAAGGCCCTCAAGGCTGGCCCCGAAGGGCTAAAGCGTTTCCATGAAAAAATTTCCCGGCTAAAGTTTCTGGACCCGGCCTGCGGCTGCGGGAATTTTTTAATCGTCACCTATCGGGAATTGCGTTTCCTTGAGCTGGAAATTTTAAAAGTGTTGTCTTTTGAAAAACCCCCGCCTTTGGATAGCCCGCCTGGCCCTAAGGTTAGCCTCGAGCGGTTTTACGGTATCGAGATTGAAGATTTTCCTTGCCAGATAGCCCAAATCGGCCTGAGGTTAACGGACCTCCAAATGGATTTGGAATTTTCGAAACGTTTGGGGAAAAATTTCGTCCGCTTTCCCGTTAATCCTAGCGCCAACATTCAACGCGCCAACGCTTTGGGGCTCGATTGGGAGAGGGTGGTAGCCAAGGAAGAATTGTCATATATTTTGGGCAATCCCCCGTTTTTGGGCTATTCCAACCAAAGCCAGGGGCAAAAGGCCGACATCTCGCTGGTTTTTACAAACCCCCATGGCAAACCTTACCCCGGGGCCGGAAAAATCGACTACGTGGCCGCCTGGTATTTCAAGGCGGCCAAATTCATGGCCG
>JAITLH010000359.1 GCA_031277995.1 Deltaproteobacteria bacterium | reverse complement strand
CTTGGATATATCCGGCAACGCGAAATTGACTGGCCTGGATGTTTCCGATAACCGGCTAGAGTCCTTGGATGTCTCTAAAAATGCGGCTTTGGAAGTTTTATCTGCCAAATCTAATAAGTTTACGACCTTTAATGTCTCCAACAATACGGCTTTAACAACTTTATTTCTATCTAATAACCAGTTAACAGCCTTGGATATTTCCAACAATACGGCTTTGAAATTCCTATTTTTAGATTATAACCAACTAACGACCTTGAATATAACCAACAATACGGATCTAAATATTTTGTCCGTTGGCAACAACCGACTTTCTTTAAGCCAACTGCACCCATTTATGTCAAACGTTCCCACTCTGATTTTGGGGGTTCAAAATGACGTGATTGTCCCCGGAATGTCGCAACCCAGTTTTAGGCCTGGCGATACTTTGGATCTAACCTCGGAAATGACTTTCGGCGGCACTGGCACCGATTTCAAGATATTCCGCGAAGGGGTCGAGGCTGGTCTGTCCGATTATGACTTTTCGGCCGGGCTTCTGACTTTTAAAGAGGGCGGCACGTATAAGGTTTCCATGACCAACGCTCAAATCCATAACCATTACCCGGGTGACACAGCCCTGGCCGTCGTCAATACCGCGGAAATGACGGTGTTGCCAAAGGGCGCGCAGTTAAACTGGGTCGGGGAATGGGCGGCCAATGTGGGCCTATGGACTAAGTCGGTGGTCACGGGCGGTTCGCATAACTGGCTTAACGGCGACTCGGGGCCGCTCTATCGCTTTATTGACGGCGACCAGGTTACCTTTGGGCAGGCCAACGTCAAAACCGTGGAGGTCGATCCGGCCGGGGTAAACCCCCAATCCGTGACCGTATCCGCTGACGGCTAGGTTTTTTCCGGCGGCGACATAAACGCGGGTTCCCTAACCATGAAGGCCACGGGGGCCGGCCAAGCGATCTTTGAAAACCAGGTGGCCATTTCGGGCGCGATATCCGTCCAGGAAGGTAAGCTTACCCTAAACGGCGCCGCGAACTCGGCCGCCTCGGCCCTGGTCGCCGGGGGCTGGCTTATCGTGGGCCAGGGCGCCGCGCATAGTTCGGCCAGCCTCGCGGCGACGGTAACCGTGGGTCAGGCCGGGGTTTTGGGCGGGCATGGCACCGTCACCGGTAACGTTAACGTTAACGCCGGGGCCGTTCTCTCTCCCGGAAACGCCGCGGGGGACGCCGGGACGATGAACGTCGCCGGCGATTTGACCTTGGCCTCAGGCGGCTTTTACGAGGTCGAGGCCGATCCCGCCCAGAGCGGGTCTTTGGCCTTAAGCGACCCCGGGATTGGCGATAGGACCGTCGTTTCGGGCGCGGTCAATCTGGCCGGGACCCTTAGGGTGATTATGGACGGCGTCCTGGAAGATTTCGAAGGTCCCCAATGGCTTATAATCGACGCCGGGACGGGTCTTTCGGGATCGTTTGAAGGGACGGAATCGGACCTGGCTTTCCTCGCGCCCAGCCTTGTTTACGACGCGGCCAATTACGACGTTTGGCTCACCTTCGCCCCAGGCGACATCTCCGATTACGCGACCACGGCTAACCAGAACTCGGTCGCCGCGGCCTTGGCCAGTTTGGATAATGGTTCGAGCCTTTTTAAGGATTTGGTTTCCCTAACCAAGGCGGATCAGGCCCAAAAAACCCTGGCAGCCCTTGCCGGAGAACCCCACGCCTCGGTCATAAGCGGCCTTTCGACCATGGCTAGCTCATTTGCCGACGACCTTTCGCGCCTAGTGAGCCTTAGGTCTGGGGCCGGGGGGATTTTGGCCCCGGCGGCCGGCCAAGACGGGGGACTTTCGGGCCCCAACGGGCTTTGGGTCACGATCGAAGCCAGTTACGGCCGGTTTAGGGGCGATGGCAACGCCGCCCCGGCCAAGTTTTACGGGCCGGAGGTATCTATTGGCTACCAAAGGGACTTCGCGGGCGGCTGGTTTGGGGGCTTGGCCTTACGCTACTCGGACAAAAAGCTGGAGGTGGACCGCCTCAACTCGAAACTGGACGCCGACGTCGTGATGGTCACCCTTTACGGCGGGAAGGAAATCGCTTTGGGACCGGGGACCTTGCGCCTCCTTTTGGGGGCCGGGGTCGGTTGGCATTCCATCGAATCGGAACGCCGGGTGACCATGGGGGTCAGTACCCAGACCTTGAAGGCCAGTTACCGGGGCGAATCCTTTTTTGGCTTTTTTGAGGCCGCGTACTCGTTTAGCCCGTCGGACGCGGTTACCCTGGAGCCCTTCGTCTCGGTGGGCTGGCATACCGTCAATCTGGGCGGTTTCCGGGAAGTGGGGGGCAACGCCGCCTTGATCCAAAGCGGCGAGAGAACTAGCCGCGTCCATGGTTCGGTGGGCCTCCGCTCGTCTTTTAGGCTCGCCCAAAACGTTTTCCTTAACCTGGAGGCGGGCTGGCGGCATTCCTTTAGCGGCGCCGCGCCCTCGACCGAGTTGAGGTTTGCCGAGGGCGGGAATCGCTTCACCGTGAGCGGGCCGGCGATGGACCGAGACGAGGCCTTTATCGGGGTGGGCCTGGCCATTGGCCTAACCGAGAAGGCGCGCCTAAGGATCGACTATAACGGCTCCCTGGGCCGCCGGTACCAAAGCCACGGCGGGGCCCTGACGTTTAGCTATAATTGGTAACGAAACTAACCTGAGGGTTCTGTTGGCCTGGCGCTAAATTGGCCCCATCCCGGGGCCCGGGGCCAGCCTGGCCTTAGGCTAATTTAGCGCCAAAATCGTACGTTCGGACCTTTTCGCCGGTTAGGGAAGGGTTGGGGATTTTTGCCTTGAAAATAATCGCTCGATAAGGTATAATCCGGGCTAATGGAGAATGAAATTAGTCTAAGATTCTAACATTAAAAGTCTTGATTTTGGGAAATTATTTAAGGATATTTCCAAAATTTTAATATGAATCTAAATTAAGTAAAAAGCTGCCATGATAATCTACGTTATTAGCGTGGAATATATGGTTTTTTGCTTTGACGATTATCGCCAATAATTTAAAAAAGCTTGATTGTTTTTATGTTTTTTTAGTTTTGGTTTTTCTCTTTGTCAAATAGGGGTTGGGCAGCCCTATAATTTTGGCAAGACACCTATAATTGGAGTCTTTTATTTTTAAAATTTCACAGTTTAGGAACGTCGTTTCTCGTTATGTCTAATAGACCTCTGACATCTTTGTTTTTTTTATTTTTTCTTTTTATTTTGGTCGCCGCGGCCACCACGGTCGAGGCCGATTCTTCGTTATTGCCTAAATCGGAAACTTCCGCCACCGAGCTTGATTCAATGAATTCGGGTTTAGCGAATCCCGATTCCGGAAATGCCCTCCTTATCCCGTTGGACGAGACATTGGGCCAAAAGGCCCTGGACGAGGTTCTAAAAAATCCCGGCCAAGGTTCCAATTTTGGGACCGCCGCCCTCCCCGCCCCGGCCCGTTTGCCGGCCTTCGCGAGCGAGTTCCAGTTTAACCGTTCGGGCCTGGCTTATGGAACCGCCTTTGGAACCATCGGTTCGGCGCCCTTTTACGGTCCCAGGTCAGGCCCTTTGGGCGGTTTCGATCGCCAAATCGACTTTTTGGAGACCTCCAGGTCCGGCCAGTTTTTAAACGACCGCTTGGAAATAAAAAACGACCTAAGGCTGGAAAGGCAAACGCTTAACGCCTTTGAGGCCGGGAAGTCCAATTTGCCGGGTTTTTCCGCTTTGGAGTCGGAACTGGCGGCCACCTTCCATCCCTCGGCCAACCTGTCCTTGGGCTCGTCGTTTTCCCTTCGGAGGCCCCCGGTTTTTGGAAAGGCCGCCCCAAATTACTTAAGCCAAAACGACTGGCTGGACTTAGACGGCCTCTACCCGGCCGATCGGGCCATGGGCCGCGTGGGCCTGGGTTATCGAAACTACCTGGGCACCGAGTTTTACCTTAGCGGTTACGCCGGAACCATGTCCCGGGTCAACCCCGGCGCCATGTTGGCCGGGCGATTGGGCCAAGTTCGCGACCAAGCCGACGTAAGGGGTCTGGGCGTTTCGGTCCGGCAAGACCTTTTGGGCGGAAGGCTCAATTTTTTGATGTCGGCCGCGCTTAATCGCTACGATCTCTCGACCCGGGGCTTAAAAGCTTCCGAGTTAAAATCGCGTCCCAACCTCTCGGCCTATTTGGCCATGAATTACATAAACCCGGAACTTTTCAACGCCGGGATCACCTATAGTTACGGCAGCGACGGTTTTTTCATTACCGACGCCGCCTTTAACCCGGGCTTTGGCGGCTCGAGGCTAAACGCCCAGTTTTGGAGGGATTTTAGCCTAACCCCGGCCCTTAGTTTGTCCACGAGGCTATACGGTTCGGTCGTTTTGAACCGGCCCCCCGAGATTAGCCACTTAATAAACAATAAACCAAATCTCCTCGATAGTTACGTCGAAGGCCGGGTGACCATGAATTACGCCTTCTAAGCCCACCATGGGCCAGGGAGGGACGCCCTTTACCCAAGTTAAGCCTACCCATGGTTAAGCCCCGAATCGTTTGGGCCCGCCCATGGCCAAGCCGGTCTTGGCAGGATTTTTGTCCCCCTTTTCCCGGCGGCTTGGTTGGCCTATAATAAGGCTTAGCCTCCCCCCCCAATGGCCTTGGCCAACTTGGTTAAGCGCCCGTTCGCGGACCAAGGCGAATCGTTTTGTCTCGTCCTGAAATAACCCAAGTCGAGGCAAGGGTCTTTCTGTCACTTCTTTCCAAAGCGTTTTTTCGCTTTGTTTATGGTTAAAACTCTTACCTTCCCAAAACGAAAGGGAGAAAATAATGCGCTTTACTCTTCGTTAAAGAAAACTAACGATGGTTGGTAAGCGGTATTATTTTCTTTGTTTTTGTTTTTGCGCCTTTTTTGCCTCTTTTTTGCCTCCGCCTCTCTACCTGCCATCATTTCAGTTAAATCACGCCAATAAAATTAAACGTTAAGGCCTGTCTTTTATGGCTCAGGCGTTTCGTTTGGGTATTTTTATCCCGCCCCGGGGAAATTCGCCCGGCTTTGGCCGTTTGGCCCTAAGCCCTAGCCCAAGCCTTGGCCTTGACCCCAAATGGGGGATCCGGTCCCCTCGCGACTTGGGGTTTAAACGGCCGCATTGGGGTCTGGGACGCGTTTTAGACCCGGCCTTGGGTAAATAGTACCCCCCAAGCGCCCTGGGCCGTCCTGGGGGCCATTAGGCCGATTGCGGGCCAAGTGGCCAGAACGGGTTTCGTGGGCCAAACGGGCCAAAACGGCCCAGGGTTTAATTTTATGGCTAACCCCATGGAAAGCCTGTGGGTTTTTTATGGAAGGTGAAAAATGTCTTTGATAGGTATCGCGGATTTGAGTTTTGGCTATGGCGGGGGCGAGGAGATTTTCAGCCACCTTAGTTTAAACCTCTCGGACGATTGGCGGCTGGGCCTTATCGGTCGAAACGGGCGGGGCAAAACCACGCTCCTAAAGATCTTGGCCGGGGAGCTGGAATACCGGGGCCGGATTAGCGCCCAGGCCCGGATGGTCTACTTTCCCTTTGAGCTGGATGGCCAAGGCGGCGGCATGGGCCAAGCCGGCGGCATGGGATTGGGATCGGCCAGAGAGGCGTCCCCACAAGATGGCAACGAACTGAGCTCGTTGGAGGTTTTGGGGCGGGCCTTTCCGGGGCTGGGGGAGTGGAACCTTTTAAGGGAGGCGGCGCTTTTGGCCTTAAACGAGGATTGCCTTAAAAGGCCGCTCGCGACCTTGAGCCCGGGCGAGGTCACCAAATTGAAACTGGCGGCGCTATTTGCCATGGAGGGGGTCTTTCCCTTACTCGACGAACCCAGCGGCGGCCTGGACGAGCGGGGGCGGCGGCTCGCGGCCGGGTATTTGGCCAAAAAGAAAGGTTTCATCGTTGTTTCGCATGACCGGTTTTTGCTTAACCGGGCCATCGATCACGTTTTGGCCTTGGGGCGAAACGGGCCGGAACTTTTTAAGGGCGACTTTGATTCGTATTGGCGAACCTATGAACAAAGGGGCCAAAGCGAGGCGGAGCGGGCCCAAACGCTGGGAAAAGAGGTCAAGAGGTTAAAAGCGGCCGCGAGAAGGTCCATGGGCTGGTCCCATAACGCCGAAAAGGTCAAGTATGGGCATGGAATGTTCGATAAGGGGGCCATTGGCCACAAGGCGGCCAAAATGGCCAAGCGGGCCAAGTCGGTCGCGGCCAGGCGAGATAAGGCCCTAGACGAAAAAAGCCAAATCGCCTGGACCACCGAGAGAAACCCGGCCCTGGGCCTAAAGCCGCTCGAACATGGCCCCGGGCGTTTAATCGACGGGCGGGACTTGGTTTTGGGCTATGGGAACGAGGCCATTATCCGGGGCCTCGATTTGACCTTGGAGGCCGGGGAGCGTTTGGCCGTCAAGGGACCCAACGGTTGCGGGAAGTCGCTACTGGTTTCGGTTTTGACGGGCGGGGCGGGCCGGGTTTTGTCGGGGCGACTAACCCTGGCGCCCAGGCTGGTCGTTTCGGGCTTGGCCCAAAGAAACTATTTGGAAAAGGGCACCGTCAGGGACTTTTGCCAGAAAAATGGCTCAAGCGAGACTTTGGTCAAGACCCTATTAAATTATCTGGGCTTTGGTAAGGGGGATTTGGAAAAAAACCTGGAAAATTTAAGCGACGGCCAGAAACGCAAAGCCCATTTGGCCCTGGCTTTGGCCCAAAGCGCCCATCTCTACGTCTGGGACGAACCCCTGAATTTTTTGGACCTTTTTAGCCGGACCCAGCTTGAGGATTTAATCCTAAAAGACCGACCCACAATGGTATTCGTGGAACACGATCTAACTTTCATGGAGAAAGTGGCCACCAGGGAGCTTGATTTAACGCCTTTTTCGCGGGAATTTTTTGACAAAAGCCGCTAGGGGCTAAAGGGCTGGGGCTTGGGGGGCCGCCAAAGGGCAATTTGGGTGACGACGGTTCTAAAAATTAATTAAAGGGTGACTTGTGGGTTACGCTAGCTGGCGATCGCGGGAGTCGCGAGCCGGGTTCGCTCCCAAAGGAGCCATCAAGTGAAATTTTAAAAAATACGGTTAGCGAATCATGGCTTCGCGGTGGGTTTGATTGGGCGCTTTTGGCCTAGTTATGGTACGTTAGTGAACAGGTGGGACTAAGGGGGACAAAGGGGCAGGATTGAGGGGGCTTTGTTGGGCCGCAAAAGGGCCAGCCTGACGGGGCATGGAAAAAAGTTTTTGTCAAAAAAAATTTACCCATAATCGCCGGGGCCGGCGGTCGGAAAGTCGGGCGGCGGGTTCTTTGACGAGTTGGGGGAGCTTTGGGGGAGCCTTGGGGCCAAGCGGGAGGGGGCCATAAGGCTGGGGAATGTCTAAACATCTAGATGACCGGGGCCTTGGGGCGGCCCGGGGGGTTTTGGGGGCGCTTGGGAGGTAAGATAGTGAAATCACGGTAATTTTTTGGAAGGCCGGGGGGTTTGGGGCGAGCCCTTGGCCCCTTGGGTTGACGGGATTGGCCATTGGGGGCTATTTTTTTCCGTTGTGGGCACTTGAGGTCTATTCGAATTGACCCGAATCGGGTACAATTGGGAGCAAGGGGCGAAATTCGCCAAGGAGAGGGGAAATTTTTAAGTAGTTGATAATTTTGGTTTTTTTGTGGCGGGGCGAAGAAAAATTGGCCCCAAAGGGCGCTTGGGCCGGATCCGTCAAAAAATCTTATTGACACATTATAACATTTAGATTAATATTTTGGGGTAACTCAACAAAGGTATCTTTCTCTGAGTCGGCGGTTCGTTTTTTGGGTCTTGTCCCAGGCGATCCGCGAACAAAAATCTTTTGATCAAGGGGCCTTTTGGCCTTTGGGGTAAGGCGAGTTGGCCTTGGACGCCCAGCGGATTTTGGGGAAGGCGCCTTTAAGACGTCTTTTGAGAGAACGGCCCAGTGGGACGTTCCCACCTTTTCTTGAACGCTTGGCGTTCCTTTCGAGATCGTCATAAATTTTGGACGGTCTCCGACAAACGAAGGTGAGATTCCAAACATGACTACCAAAACTGACAAATCAGGTGCCGTCCTGGTCATAGGCGGCGGCATCGCCGGGATGCAGACGTCCCTTGACTTGGCGGAAATGGGCTATTTCGTGCACTTGGTTGAAAAAAACCCAGCGATCGGTGGACGAATGGCCCAACTTGACAAAGTTTTTCCCACCAATGACTGCGCGATGTGCATAATCTCGCCTAAACTTAACGATGTCGGCGGGCACATAAACATTGAAACCTTGAATTGCGCGGAGGTGGTCGACATCTCCGGGCAGCCCGGAAATTTCAAAGCCAGGATCAGGAAGAACCCCCGCTACATCGACAGCGCCAAGTGCACCGCGTGCGGGGATTGCGCGAAAGTCTGTCCGGTTGACCTGCCGTTCGAGTTCAACATGAACCAAAACACCCGCACGGTCACCTACAAGTCTTACGCCCAGGCCTATCCCAACGCTTACGCCCTGACCAAGGAAGGCGTGAGCCCCTGCGTCATCACCTGCCCCGCCCACGTAAACGCCCACGGTTACGTTTCCCTGGCCGCCAAAGGCCGTTTCCAAGAAGCCCTTGAGGTCATAATAGACGTTTTGCCGCTCCCGGGCACGCTGGGCCGGGTTTGCGCCCATCCGTGCGAATCGGAATGCCGGCGTCGCCAGATGGAAGCGCCCTTGGCCATCAAAGACATTAAGCGCCTCGTGGCCGACAAAGGCAATTTAAAAGAAGCCGGGGCCACCTTTACCCTCGAAGAGCCCAAGGAAGGCAAGGTCGCCATCATCGGCGGCGGTCCGGCCGGTTTGTCCTGCGCCTATCACCTGGCCCGCCGGGGGGTTAAGAGCGTTATTTTCGAGGCCGCCCCGGTGGCCGGCGGGGCCCTTAGGCTAGGCATCCCCGATTACCGCTTGCCGCCCGCCGTCCTCCAGGCCGAAATCGATTTCATTTTGGAATTTTCCGGGGCCGAAATCAAATACGATACCGCCCTGGGTAAAGACGTCACCTTGGAGGGCCTATTCGAAGAGGGTTACAAGGCCGTGTTTTTGGCCATGGGCGCCCACAACAACGCCAAGCTGGGCGTTCCCGGCGAGGATCTCCCGGGCGTGGTTTCGGGCGTCAAGTTCTTAAGGGACGTCAACCTTAGCCAAGACAAGACCCCCATTTA
This sequence comes from Deltaproteobacteria bacterium, assembly GCA_031277995.1. Lineage (GTDB taxonomy): Bacteria > Desulfobacterota > Desulfarculia > Adiutricales > Adiutricaceae > JAIRNQ01. The sequence goes on along the minus strand of JAITLH010000359.1, from coordinate 3,918 downwards.
CAAGGGCAAAAAAGTCCTGGTCCTGGGCGGCGGCAACGTGGCCATGGACGCGGCCAGGTCGGCCATCCGTTTGGGCGGCCAAGTCACCTTGGCTTACCGCCGCGGCAAAGGGGCCATGCCGGCTTGGCACTGGGAAGTGGACGAGGGCATCGAGGAAGGCATGAAACTCGTGACCTTGCGCTCGCCCCAAAAATTCGAGGCCAAGGGTTCCAAGGTCGCGGCTTACTTGACGGCCGTGGTGCCCAGCGGCGACCCCAACGATCGCAGATCCAAACTTACCGATAACCCCAACGACGTTTTGGTCGAGGAATACGATCTGGTCATCTCGGCCACCGGCCAGGTGCCCTCAAGCGAGTCGGTCAAAGACATAAAGGGCATAGAAATCGGCCGCGGCCAGACCATCAAGGCCGATCCCATCACCATGGCCACGGGCCATCCGGGCGTTTTCTCGGGCGGCGACATCCAAATCGGGCCGGCCTTGGCCATCGACGCCGTGGCCGCCGGCAAGGAAGCGGCCATCTCGATCGCCCGCTACCTTTCCGGGGAAGACCTGGCCGAGGGCCGTAAGCCCCTGACCTTTACCGGGAAGGAAAACTACCGGGAAGTGCCTTTGCACGATCCCAAGATCGCCCGTTCGACCATGCCCACTAGGCCCGCCAAGGAACGCTGCGCCGATTTTGAGGAATTCGAGCTGGGCTTACCCGAGGACGTGGGCATCAAGGAAGCCTCAAGGTGCATTTCCTGCGGCGCCTGTTGCCAGTGCTACCGCTGCGTTAAGGCTTGTTTGCCCGGGGCCCTAACGTTAGCGACCCACGCCCAGGAGCCCGAGATCGTCGAAGTCGAGGTCGGGGCCGTGGTCGTGGCCACGGGCTTTGACCTTTTTGACCCGGCCAGCTCGGAAACCTACCGCTACAGCCAATGGCCCAACGTCGTCACCTCCATGGAGTTTGAGCGCATCCTCTCGGCCTCGGGCCCCTTCCAGGGCCACATGGTCAGGCCCGGCGATCACAAGGAACCGGAAAAGATCGCCTGGCTCCAGTGCGTCGGCTCAAGGGACATCAACCGCTGCGACAGGCGTTATTGTTCGGCCGTTTGTTGCATGTACGCCATCAAAGAGGCCTACATCGCCAAAGAACACGCCGGCGGCAAACTCGACGCCTCCATTTTCTACATGGACATCAGGACCTACGGCAAAGACTTCGAGAAGTATTACAACCGGGCCCAGGACGCCGGGGTGCGTTTCGTTCGCTCGCGGATCCATACCCTAACGCCCCAGATTAACGGGGACGTGGCCTTGGAATACATTGACGAGAAGGGCCAGCGCCGGACGGAAGTCTTTGACATGGTCGTTCTCTCGGTGGGCCTCACCCCCTCGGCGGGCTTGCCGGAATTGGCCAAGGGCCTAAACATCAAGCTAAACGACGAGGGCTTTGTCAAGACCCATCCCTTCACCCCGGTTTCCAGTAGCCGCCCGGGCGTTTACGCCTGCGGGGCCATTAACGAACCCAAAGACATCCCCATCACCGTCATGGAAGCCTCGGCCGCGGCCGAGGGGGCCGGGCGCGAGATCGTCGATGCCCGCTTCACCAAGACCAAGTCCAGAAGCTATCCCGACGAAAGGGACATCAAGGGCGAAGTGCCCAGAATCGGCGTTTTCATTTGCCACTGCGGCATAAACATCGCTTCCGTCGTTAACGTCCCCGAGGTCGTCGATTACGCCAAAAACCTTCCCTTCGTCGAGCTTTGCGAAAATAACCTTTTCACCTGCTCGTCCGATACCCAGACCAAGATCAAAGACGCCATCATCGAGCACAAGTTAAACCGCGTGGTCGTGGCCTCGTGCTCGCCCAGAACCCACGAGGTGATGTTTAGGGAGACCTTGGCCCAGGCGGGCCTCAATAAGTATCTCTTCGAGATGGCCAATATCCGCGACCAGGATTCCTGGGTCCACCAAAAGGAACCGGTCAAGGCCACCCAAAAGGCCAAGGACTTGGTCCGGGGCGCCGTGGCCAAGGCCGCGCTTTTGGAGCCCATGTACCAAACCAAGATGGGCCTGACCAGGGAAGCCTTGGTGGTGGGCGGCGGCGTGGCCGGCCTAAACTCCGCTTTGTCGATAGCCGAACTGGGATTCCCGGTCCATTTATTGGAAAGGACCGACGCTTTGGGCGGTAACGCCCACAAGATCTTCTCCAGGGAGAAAGACGTCCGGGGTTACGTCAAGGACTTAATCGCCCAGGTGGAAGCCAATAAGCTGGTCAAGATCTACAAAAATACCGTGCCCAAATCCTCGGCCGGTTTCATGGGCAACTTCGAAACCGTTTGCGAGGGGCCCGAGGGCGAGTTTACCGTCAAGCACGGCGTCACCGTTCTCGCGGCCGGCGGTCACGCCCACGTGCCCAAAAGCTATCTCTACGGGCAAAATAACCGGGTCATGCTGTCTTTGGACATGGACGAGCTTTTGGCCTCGTCGGATCCGATCATAACCAGACCCAAATCCACCTTCGCCTTTATCCAGTGCGTGGAGTCCCGCGAGGAGGCGCGGCCTTATTGCTCGAAGATCTGCTGCACCCACTCGATCGAAAGCGCCCTGACCATCCTTGACCGCAACCCCGAGGCCATCATCTACATCCTCTACCGGGACGTTAGGACCTACGGCTTTAGGGAGGAACTGTATTTGGAGGCCAGGAGCCGGGGCGTTCGCTTTATCCGCTACGACACCGATTCTTACCCGGTCGTGACCGAGGCCGGCCCCGGGGGAGCGCTTAAGATCACCGTGGTCGATCACGTCCTAAAGCGCCCCTTGGCCATCGAGGCCGATTACCTGACGCTGGCTAGCGGCATCGATCCCACGCCCATGCGCGAAGAGATCGTCGAGGTCTTTAAGGGCCAGCTCACCGCCGAGGGCTTTTTGCTCGAAGCCCACATGAAACTCATGCCCGTGGATCTGGCCACCCATGGCCAGTACCTGTGCGGTTTGGCCCACTACCCCAAACCCCTTGAGGAAACCATCGCCCAGTCCAAGGCCTCCGCCGCCCGGGCGGCCGGCATCTTGGCCAAGCCCTACATCATGGTGGGCGGGGTCGTGGCCGTGGTCGATCCCGAGAAATGCGCGGTCTGTTGCACCTGCGTCCGGGCCTGCCCGGTTTCGGTCCCCAAGATCGTCCGAAACGAAGAAGACGAGGCCTTGCGCGGCCACGCCTTCATGGAACCGGCCATCTGCCAAGGCTGCGGCGTTTGCGTCTCCGAATGCCCGGGCAAGGCCATCAAGCTTCAGTTTTTCACCGACGAACAGCTCTTGGCCAAGATCGCGGCCATGGTTGAGGAACCTCAGGCCGCCGAGGCCTAAAGTCGATAACCACCCCCTTATGGGGGATCCGAAAGGATCCCCCATAAGGGGCGTTAACCATATATCGTTTTAACAACATTGATTTAAGGCGGAAATCGCCCAGGAGCCGCGATGAGTGAAGAATTCGAACCAAGGATTATCGCGTTTTGCTGCCAATACTGCGCGTACAGCGCGGCCGACATGGCCGGCTCGATGCGCTTGCAGTATCCCTGCAACGTGGAAATCGTCCTGATACCCTGCACCGGCCGTTTTGACGTCATCTTAGCCCTTAAGGCTTTCGAGTCGGGCGCCGACGGCGTTTACGTGGCCGGATGCTTAGAGGGGAACTGTCACTTTTTGGATGGCAACATCAGGGCCAAACAAAGGGTGGCCTATCTCCAAAAAGAGATCCAAAAGATCGGCGTTGAGCCTGAAAGGTTAGCCATGTATAACCTGTCGGCCTCTCAGGGTCCCCGTTTTGCCGAGATCGTCAACGAATTCTCGGAGACCATTAGCCGCGTGGGGCCCAGCCCCATGAGAAAGAACCTGGCGGCCTAAGGGTCCCAGTCCCGGAAGTGGAGACATTGACATGA
>JAITLH010000317.1 GCA_031277995.1 Deltaproteobacteria bacterium | reverse complement strand
TTTTTTTGATTTTTTTGGGCCGTCGGTTATTTTTTCGGCACCGTTTTTTTCCTTAAGCGGATGGACTTGGGGGTGACCTCAAGCAGGTCGCCCGTGGTCATGTAAACGATGGCCTCGTCTAGCTGTAACTTTTTTGGGGGCACCAATCTTAGGGCCTCGTCGGAACCGCTGGCCCTGATGTTGGTTAGGTTTTTTTCCTTGGTGGGGTTTACCATTAAGTCGTTGCTTTTGGCGTTTTCGCCGATGATGAGGCCCGGGTAGACGGGATCGCCCGGGCTTATGAACAGGACGCCCCTTTGTTGCAAATTGTGCAGGGCGTAGGCCACGGCCTTTCCGCTAAAGTTAGAAACCAGGGAGCCGGCGACGCGGCCTTTAATCGGGCCTTTCCAAGGGGTGAAGCCCATGGCCAGGGTGTTTAAAACGCCGGTGCCCCTGGTGTCGGTCGTAAACTGGGGCCGGTAGCCAATCAAACCCCGGGAAGGGCACTCAAAGGTCAAAAGGGATCGCTGTTTGTCGCAATATTGATTGCTTATCATCGCGGCGTGACGGGCGTAGAGTTTTTCCGTGACCACCCCCACGTATTCGGTGGGAACGTCAATCACGACCTCCTCCAAGGGCTCGTGGACCTGGCCGTCTATTTCCTTGGTGATGATCCTGGGCGGCCCCAAGGTTAGCTCGTAGCCCTCCCGCCTCATGGTCTCCACCAAAACGGCCAACTGGAGTTCGCCCCTGGCCTCAACCTTAAAAACCTCGGTCGATTCGTTTTCTATCTTGGAGAGCCTAATGGAAACGTTAAAAAGGGCCTCCCTTTCGAGCCGGTCGCGAATCTGCCGGGAAGTGAGATTGGAGCCTTCTTTTCCGGCCATGGGCGAGGTGTTGGCCGAAAATTCCATGGTCAGGGTCGGTTCGTCAACCTCAACCTTTGGCAAGGCCTCGGGAACGTTTTCGTCGCAAACCGTGTCCCCGATAAAAGCGTCCTCAATGCCGGCCAAGGCCACGATGTCGCCGCACTCGGCGGTTTCCGTCTCCTCCCTTTGCAAACCCCTAAAAGTATAAACTTTCTTAATGGCGGTCCTTTTGGTGACCTGGCCGTCTTTGATTAAGGCCACGACTTGGCCGGCGGAAAGTTTGCCCCGCCTTAAGTGCCCAATGGCCAAGCGCCCCACGTAGGCGGAATAATCGAGATTGGTCACCAAAAACTGGGACGGGCCCAGGGGGTCGCCGCTGGGGGCCGGGATGTAATCGAGGATGGCTTGAAAAAGCAGGCTAAGATCCCCCGGGGCGCCTTTTTCGGCCTCGGTTAGCTTGTCGTAGGCCACCCTTTTTTTGGCGTTGGTGTAATAAACCGGAAAATCCAGCTGTTTGTCGTCGGCGTTTAGATCGATAAAAAGCGAAAAGATCTCGTTATAGACCTCAACCGGCCTTCGATCGCTTCGATCGATTTTATTTATCAGGCAAATGACGGGCAGCTTATGCTGCAGGGTTTTTTGCAAGACGAACCTGGTCTGGGGCAAGGGGCCTTCCGAGGAATCGACCAGCAAAAGGACCCCGTCGACCATGGTCAGGGTTCTTTCCACCTCCCCGCCAAAATCGGCGTGGCCGGGCGTATCGACGATGTTGATTTTATGGCCTTGGTAAACCACCGAAGTGTTTTTGGCCATGATGGTGATGCCTTTTTCCCGCTCGAGATCCAGGTTATCCATGACCCTGTCTTGGACGTTCTGGTTGTCCCTAAACAAACCGGATTGCCAAAGCATCCCATCCACCAAAGTTGTTTTGCCATGGTCGACGTGGGCGATGATGGCGACGTTTCTAATATTCACGCTCATGGATCTCAAAAAAATACGCTACGCGGACAAGTTACTAAAAAATTCGATGGGCCCGGAAAAAAAACCAACGAAACTACCGACGAAAACTGTACCCATGGCCAACGTCCGAAGGGCCATAAAAAGGCGCCGTCCGCCTCCCCTGCCCTCCAAGGTCACGCCAAAGCCCCAAAGACATTGGACCAAAAAGACCGCGTCGGTCAAAATCCCGACCGCGGCCCGGTTCTTTTCAAAAAACCCTCGCGATTTTTTTGGCCTTGGGGCAAGGCCCCATTTTCAAGCCCCGGCCAAGCCCGGGAAAAAAGATTGGCCAAAAGGCCAACCGCCAAAGGCCGGCGGGCCAAAAAAACGGCCAAAAAAAAAGCCGGGCTTTTGGCGCCGTTAACGGCCCCTCACTTTATCATGACGTCGAGAATCCTGGGCACGGCCAAGTGGGGGGTGCCGGCCTCGTTTACGGCCACCACCGGGGAGCCGTCTGAGCTGATGCCCACCTGGGTCAGACAGCCACACTTTTTGCACCAGCGATGCTCAAGTTTTATGATATCCCCGCTTTGGACGGCGTCTTCGGCCACCACCATCCAGGAATGGGGTTTGCCATCGATGCAAGTACTTATTTGAGGTTTCTGCATGGCCATGGGAAAGATCCTTTAAATCTAAGTTTTTTTACCACTAGGGGGCGAAACTACTAAGGGACACGGGGTTTGTTTGACTACCCGGGGGAAATTAAAATTATAGAAATTCGTTTGACTTTTACTTAAATCAAACGAAACGTTGAAAAACATTTAATTTGAATGAGAACGTAATGTACGTTTTGGTGATCTTACGAGGATAATTTTCCACCCAAGCGGGGCTTGGCGCCGGGAAACACAAGGTGACGGAGAAGGCGCTTCCCCAAGGATAGGGAAGATTGGTAAAACATTCGATTCTAGACCGGAAAATACCGGGAGGCGAAAAACAAATATCAAACATCAATATAACTGGTGTTAACTATTATGTCAACTCCCCTAAAAATCTTATCGGAATTCATATATTGGTCGAGGCTACCACTGGCCCAACTGAGCTCAAGGCCATATTTTACTTAATTTTTACCCATTTTTCCAGCATATAAGGCGATTGGCAAAAAAAATATAGACTCAACTACGTAACCATTCGCCAAAGCCTAAACCATTTAACGCTGGCCCTAACTTCCAGGGTTTTTCTCTTCCCCATTAACCCCCTTTTTCTCGGGGAACTTAGCCTCTGGGCCATTACATATGCCAAAAAGGCTCTTGATTTGCCGAGCCTCACCGTAAATGGCCAGACCCAAGGCGACGATCCCTTGGGCCTTTTGTTTTATCGTGTCTCCATGATCACTTTTGGCCATGCCCACCATGGCTTTTTGGGCAGCCCGGGTCAAGATTGCGTAAATCTCCTTGGCCGCCGCGGTTTTTCATAAAAGCCCTTCAGTTCTTTCTCGATAAGGTCGGGGTGAAGTTTTTACCGAACCAAGTCGGCCAAAATTTTGGGGCCTTAGGATCGCGAATTCCCGAAGAACCCAAAACTCGCCTTGGCGAGGGCTTTTTTTCACCGCCGGCCAAAAAAATTTTCAGTTCTTTCTCGATAAGGTGAAGTTATTCCCTGG
>JAITLH010000277.1 GCA_031277995.1 Deltaproteobacteria bacterium | reverse complement strand
ATGGTTTAAAAAAAATCGCCGGGGCCGTGGCGTTTAGCCTGACGGCAACAGCCTTTCCGAGGTAATCCCAAGTAAGGCCCCGGCGATTTTTTTCGCGTCCTGGCCCTCGATAGTGAGTTGTTCGTACACTTCAAAGGATTCTTTGGCCAGCCTAACCCAGGCTTGGTCCCTTGCCCTGTCCACGGATTCGTAGGCCAGTTCGAAATAAACCTTGGCCACCGAGTTTGCCTTAAGTTTGTTTATGCACCTTACGCAGGGGGAGAGGGTGGAATAAAGGGTCGAGCCGGGCAGAAGATCGGCCACCCCAAAACGGTGGGCCAATTCGATGGCGTTTTCCTCGGCGTGAAGGCTACAGCAGCCCCCGCCGAGTTTGAGTTCATCGGGAACGTTGTTGGCCCTTCGGGCGCAAAAAATTTGGCCGTCTTGGCCTTGGTCGGTACAGTGCGGGGCCCCGGGAGGGGCCCCGTTGTAACCGGTGGCCAAGATCCTATTGCCCACGGCGATAACGCAGCCCACGGGCCTGGAAGAGCAAGTCGAGCGGGTGCTGACCACCTTGGCGATGGCCATAAAATACTGATTCCAATCGGGGCGGGAAATGAGCCGCCCTTCAAGCAGGCTGGGAATCTGAAATTGGGTCATTGGCGTTAACGTTAAAACCGAGGCTTGGGAAGTTTAGAAATGAGTTTATAAGTAAATGGGTTATCGGTTGGCGTTATCGATTTGGGTTATCCCTGGCCCCTTGGCCCGCCCACGTTTTGGAATTGGGAATTGAAATCCCGGTAGAGTTTTTTGTTGTCGGCGATTCGGTGCCATTTTTTTATGTGCCCGGCCGGGATGGTGTCGCCTTCCAGGATCGTCACTTGATCCCAAGGCGCGGCCCCGGGGATGGGGTAAGCGTAGTAGGGTAATTCAGCCGGGAGATTTTCGACCAAAACCACCGTGGGGATCCTCCATTCCAGGCGCCCGGCGTATAGCCTATGCATGCCGTCGTTAACCACGTTAACCGTGGTTCCGTCGGCTTCGGCGATGGCCTCGACGATGGGGGGAAGCAAATCGATGGGCTCGGCGCTTTGGTCCGTTTGGATGGTTACGTAGCCGTCAAGGCTTAGGGGGTGGAGGCCAAACTCGGCCAAACCCCACTCCAGGCATTGGACCCGCAAAAGGTTGTCGGTTAACACGTATCTCTGGGCCGGCCTAAAATTTTCGTAGGGGAGGGGCGCGACTTTAAACGAGGCGTTGGCGTAGGGTTTGGCCAAGCGATCCTTAAGCATGACTATTCCCCTTAAGCGATCGGTAAGCTCCTGGGAGGAATGTTTTTCTACTTTAGTGATTTTAAATGGAGTGAAACCCATATGAACCAAACCTCATGGTGAAAAAAAAGAATTTTTTGGTAAAAAAAACGTAAAATTTTTACCAAAGGTCGAGGAAAAAAAACGGCGACTTTAAGCCCTTTTAATTCGGCTAAAAAAAGTAACGAAATTCCATCGTGGCTAGAAATAAGGATCCACGCGGCATTATAACCCAAAGTGGGCCGATTGGCCAAACGGCCTCCCGCCCTCTCCCCGGGCCCCCAAACCCGGTGACCATGGCTCTGGGGCCCCTTTGTTTTGGCGGGCCTTGGGGCTGGTCTTTAAGTTTAAAAGCCCTAAACAAATGGAAAAAAGGGCCATGGCGTTTGGTAAAAAACGCCCGAGGTAAAATATTTTAATTAAAATAAATTAATTTTGTGATATTATGGGATTAAAGTGACTTTTTGGACAAATTGGTCGGTGGGTCCGATGGGGCCACCGGACGGATATGGTATACTTTAGCCGAGTAATTTAAAACCGCGCCGGGATCGTTAGGCCAAGGGATCATAAGGCCAAGGGATCATGGGCTTTGAGCGGGATCGGGAGGTTTGGCCGATTTGGGGTGGCGTGGTATACTTTTCGTGAATTTTAGGGCCCGTGGCCATGGGGGTCAGGGTCCTTTTTCCGGTGGCCGGTCTGGGCCTACCAGGGAGCCTTAGTTCGTGACGGACATAAACAGTTGCATTAAATTGGCCAACGGACTGACCATGCCCAGGTTGGGATTGGGCACTTGGCTTTTGGCGGACCAAGCGGTCATAGACCCGGTGATTCAGGCCGCTTTCGAGGTGGGTTACCGCAGGGTGGACACGGCTTCGGCTTACGAAAACGAAGCGGCTTTGGGCAAAGCCTTGGCGGTCGTTTCACTTCCCCGGGAGGATTTTTTCGTAACCAGCAAGGCCTGGCTTAACGAGCAAGGTCGGGGCCTAACTTACGAGGCTTGCCAGAGGAGTTTGGAAAAACTCAAGCTTACCCATCTCGATTTGTACCTTATCCACTGGCCGGTTTTTGAAAAAAGCCTTTTGGCCTGGGAGGATATGGAAAAGCTTTTGGCCGAGGGTTTGGTCAAGGCCATTGGGGTGTCAAACTTCCAAAAGGCCCATTTGGACGAGATTATTAAGCTGGGCGGCACCAAACCCATGGTCAACCAGATTGAACTCCATCCCCACCTGACCCAGGAAAGTTTGTCGGAATACTGCGGGCGCCAAGGCGCGGTCGTGGAGGCTTACTCGCCGCTTGGCCGGGGAAAGCTTAAGAAAAACCAGTCGCTTTTAAAGATAGCCAGAAAGCACTCGCGCTCGGTGCCGCAGGTGATTCTCAGATGGCACTTCCAAAGCGGCCGGGCTTTTAACCCCAAATCTTCCGACCCTGAAAGGGTAAAGGAAAACGCCGGCCTTTTCGACTTTGTCCTAAGCCCTGAGGACATGGCCGTAATAAGTAAGCAAAACCAAAACCGCAGCGTCCTTTCCCCGAAATTCAACTTTGACCAAGCCGGTTGGATAGTCGAGCCGTTTTAGACTTTGGAAGGGGTTTTTTAGCCAAACTTGGCAAGGCCGGGGCGGGTAATAAAACCCCTTTTGGACCTTAAATTTTGTTGGAATAGGCCACGTATCGCCCGCCGTTGGTTTTTTCCACCGTCAGGTCTAGGTCAAAGGCCCGAGTCAGGCAGCTTGAGGTTAGGGTTTGGTCGAGGGGACCCGCGGCCATGACTTCGCCCTTTCTGATGACCAGGGCCGAGGTTATGAAGGGGGCGATCTCCAAGATATTGTGCGTGGTCAAGATGATCGTAGGGGCCTTGGGGGAGGAGGCCAGTTTGGTTAATAGATCGAGAAAAAGCTCCCTTCCGCCCATGTCCAGGTTACTCATCGGTTCGTCCAAAATAAGAAGCTCCGGGTCGGCTACGGCGGCCCTGGCCAGTAAGGCCCTCTGGCGCTCGCCCGAGGAAAGGTGGGCAAAGGGCCGGGCGGTCATCTCGGCGAGGCCAAATTCCTCGGCCAGAAGTTGGGCTTTTTGGGTTACGTTTTGATCGGGTTTGGCGTAAAGGCCAAGGGAAGCGAAGTAACCGGAAACGATGGTCTCCAAAACGCTGGTATGGCCGGGCATGAGGTCAGACAGGGCTTGGGAAACCCAGCCTATTTTGGTCCTGAGTTTTCTTAGATCGTAGCGGCCCAGCCGATGCCCCAGGACGGTGACTTGTCCGTCGGTCGGCCATATGTAGCCCGTGACAATCCTTAGGATTAGGGTTTTTCCGGCCCCGTTGGGTCCCAAAAGGGCCCAGTGTTGGCCTTTTTCGATTTTCCAGTTGACGTTTGAAAGTAACGTCAGGGGCCCGCGCCTTAAGTGGATTTCCGAGAGATCCAATACCGAATCGGCCATGCCTTTTATTCGTCCTCCGGCGGCCCAAACTAAACCGCCGGGCCCGCGATGATGGTTAAAAAAACGGCCGGCCAAAAGGCCGACTTAAATGGGGGTTTTAATTTGGTTTGACGCCGTTTGGTTTTCGTTGTAACGTTAGCGAAACTCGGCCCCATGGGGCTGGAAAGCGCCGCCGCCAGGGCGGTTTATTTTTTTCTAAAAACTAGGGGATTTTTTTTATGTCCAAGGTCGTGGAGCAAGCCAAGGTAAGCGACGTCCCGGTTATTTATGGTTTATTAAGAAGCCTGTCCACTCAAGGATTACTGTTACCCAGAAGTTACGTCGATCTCTATGAGTCCCTCCAGACCTTCAAAGTGGCCAGGCTCCCCGGCGACCCCGGGACCGTGGCCGGGATGGGGGCCTTGCAAGTGGCCTGGGAAGATCTGGCCGAGGTCAGATCCCTGGCCGTTTTTCCCGAATATCGGGGCCTGGGCCTAGGCAAGGCCATAACCGCGGTCCTGGAAGGCCAAGCCAAGTCGCTTGGCATCAAGCGCATGTTCGTTTTAACCTACGTCCCGGAGTTTTTCATAAAACTTGGTTACCGGGTGGTCACCCTCGATTCCCTGCCGCAAAAAATCTGGGCCGTCTGCTTTAATTGCATCCATTACCCAAACTGCCAAGAAATAGCCTTGGTTAAGGACTTTTAGGTTTTTTTGGTTAAAACAGCCTCGGCTCGGGCGGACCCATGAGGGCCTTGACCTCGTCTATTTTCGGTAGCGACGCCAAGTCCTTTAGCTCAAAGATCTCCAGAAACTTGGCCGTGGTCGAATAGAGCATGGGGCGGCCGGGTAGGGATTCCCTCCGATCGGTAATGCGGACCAGATCTTTTTCCAGTAAGTTTCTAAGCGTGGCCCCGGCGTCCACGCCCCTAATCTTTTCAATCTCGGCGCGCAAGATGGGCTGCCGGTAGGCGATGACGGCCAGGGTTTCCACGGCGGCCCTGGAGAGCCTAACCGGCGAATCTCTTTTTAGCCTGATGGCGTAAGGCGCTATCTCGAAGATGGTCCGTAATTGGTAACCCTCGGCCACTTCCTTTATGGTAAAAGAGCGTTTGCCCTCCCGATATTCCTCGTTTAGTTGGTCGATTACTTCTTTGATTCTATGGGGATCGATATCCCTGTCCTCGATAAACCCGTAAAGTTTTTCCAGGCTAAGCGGTCGGTCGGTTACGAAAAGTAACCCCTCGACGATGGTTTTAAGTTCCAGCATGTTTTTTTAATCCGCTCTCCAAAAAGTTCCTTTTTTCTCCGCTTGTCCCTTCCCGGACCCCCCCAAAAAATTCCCGGCCCGGGCCTTAATCGCCAAGGCCCAAAACCCAGTCCCCAGCCCTGCCCAAAACGGCCCCGCAAACGCCCCAAATAGCCCCCAGGGGCGATTTTGATGGGGGTGGGGGGGTATAACACCCTAGGGTCGGCGCTTAGAATCGCCCCGGGACCCCAACGCGCCCGTTCGCGGGTCGGGCCAAATGGACCCCATTTGGGCCGCTCCGAATGGAAAAACCTTCGGGGAAATTTAGCCGTCGATTTTTGGATCGTCCGCGGCCTTGGGGGAGGACAGAAAAATCATGGGGCCCAGGGGATCGGGATCCTCTTCTTGCCAGAAGCGTAAAAACCCGGTTCTGGCCAATTCCAGCAAGGCCAAAAAAGTTAGGGCCAGATCGAAGCCGTCGGTTTTTTTAGGAAAAAGATCCTGGAAGTGAACGGTTGGGTTGAGGCTCAAAAAGGCTTTTATTTGTTCTATTTTTTGGGCTATGGTGACCGTTTCGAGAAAAAAGTTCAAGACCGGCTCTTCTTTCTCCTTAACGTTCAAAAGGGAATGCCAGGCCTTGACCAGCTCAAAGGTGGAGGTTTTGGCCACTTCCTGTTCTACCTGGGGCAATTCTTCGCCCTCGGGTAGATCCAAGGTCTCAAAACCGTCGCCGCCCCTAACGAAGACGTCCCGATCGAGCGTGGGCCGGGAGGCCAAATTTTCGGCGGCCTGTTGGAAAGCGGCGTATTCCAGAAGGGGTTTTATTATTTCGAGCCTGGGGTCTTCCTGGGAGCCGTCCTCGTTTTCCTCCGGGGTTATTGGCAAAAGCAGCTTGGACTTAATCTGGCTCAAGGTGGAGGCCATGACTATGAAGTCCCCGCTTTGATCTATGTTAAGCGGCTCCATTCGTTCCATGATTTCCATATACTGAGAGGTAATCAAGGATATGGGAACGTCAAAGATATTTAACCTATTTATTTTAACGAGCCATAACAATAACCCCAAAGGCCCTTCATAGAAACCCAGGTCAACGCTTACGCCTTTTTTCTTTGATTCCATGATTTTTTTAGGTTTCCTTTAATTGTTATTATACTCGATTAAAAGAAAAAATTAAATACCAAACCGATTAATCTGTTAAAGATACTAAAGAAAGGTCCTTGCCAAAAAAAGAGGATCAGGGCGAACATGAAAAACATTCGGTAGCGTAGGCAAAACATAACTACGTTAAGTGGCAAAAAGGCTGAAATAACGTTAAAACCATCTAAAGGAGGTAAAGGCACTAAGTTAATAAAGGCGAAGGCTAAGTTTATGATTAAACAACGGACCATAAAGCTCATAAGCGGAGTTTGAATCGGAATGGGGAGTACTTTATTAACAATGGCGAAATTGTAATCGAGGAAAAGGAGTAGCCCGAGAAAAAAGGCGGCGGTCACTAAATTGGCCAAGGGACCGGCCGCGGCCACCAAGGCCATGTCCCTTTTGGGGTTGTCGAAATTTCTGGGGTCAACGGGGACGGGTTTGGCCCAGCCGATAAAGCCGGTCAAAACCAAGACGATGGAGCCCAGGATATCCAAGTGAACGAAGGGGTTTAAAGTGACCCGCCCCATGCCCATGGCCGTGGCGTCGCCGCGTTTCCAGGCCATCCAGGCGTGGGCGCACTCGTGCACGGTGAGGGCCAAAAGTATGGCTGGAATCAGGATTATGATATCTAAAAAACTACTTCTGTTAAAAAGCAGCATAATTTCCAGAACCTATATATAATTTACCAAGTTTTAGTTGATAAAAAGAAATTTCACAAAGACTATATATTAATTTCATTAAACGATCAAGATCTAAATTCCGCCAATACCAAAGCGCTCCCCGGCCTTGGCGGCAAACGTAACTTAACCAAGGCAAAACCGTTTTCCGCCGCCGCCCCAATCAAGGCCCCCAACCTCGCCCTGGGCCAGCATAAGGCCAAAGGGCGCCCGGCCTTAAGGAGCCTTTGGGCGGCTTTGAATAAATCCCCAAGATCGCCGCGGGTTTCATGCCGGCCCCTTTGCCGCCCGGCCTTTATGGGCCCGCTTGAGCCAAGGGGAAAGTAAGGCGGGTTAACGATGGCGTAATCAAGGGGACCGCCCAACTCCCTTGGCCCCAAATGGCGCCAGTCGGCCATGACGATTTTTATCCGGCCTTGGTGCCCTTGACCAAAAACCCTGACGTTTTCCCCAAGCGATTCCCGATAAATTTCCTCGGCCTCGACCAAATACATCTCGGAAAAACCCTTAAAACGCCCGCTCCCGATCGCCTCAAGCCCAACGACCCCGCACCCGGCGCCCAGATCCGCCACCTTGCCACAAACTTCCCGGGGCGCGAAATGGGCCAACTCGACGCTATCCGCGCTAAAACGATACCCGTCCTCCGGCTGCCGGTAATCTCCCTCCGGGGGCCGGTAATCCCCCTCCGGTGGCCCGTACCCGCCTTCGGTCGGCCCGTACCCGCCCTCCGGGGGCCCAATTTGGCTTTTAATTTTCAACGGTCCGGCCCATAATCGCCCGGCTCCCAATCGCCAAGGCCGCGGTTGCCAAACGACCGCCAATGTGGCATAGTCAACTCCAACGACTTCCAAGGGGCTAACCGGATTCCACGCATGACCATGGGACGATAAAAGCTTCCTTTTGGCCTATCTGTCTTTACTGTTTAGTAATTTAAACGACAAATATTTTATTAAAATTTTTTAGTCAATAAACATGACCGGTATGTCTAATTAATTAACTGATCGCGTATGGTTAATTTTTGAACTTTACCCACGTTAACCGAAATTTTACCTAAAAAAAATAAAAAATAATTTTTTTTAGTCCTTGACCCCAAAACCCCCCCCTTAGTGGGCCTTATCTATAACTTCCGAAAATCATTATTAAAAATCTCCGGGAACGTCGAGGCCAACTTTGTGTTAATATAAAAAATTCTCGACTCCCCCGGTCCCGGGGCCCAGGCCCCAAACCGCGGCCCATAAGCCCCGTTTTGGCCACTTTTTCCCATTGGGTGGAGGCCAAGGCCATTAACCATTATACATTTTTTTCAA
>JAITLH010000078.1 GCA_031277995.1 Deltaproteobacteria bacterium | reverse complement strand
AAAGGTCCCGTGGCCGCGGTTAACGAAGCCGGCGAGCTGGGTTTGGACGGGAGGCTGGTCCAGAGGGCCGGCCTACCCGTCCATGAACTTACCAATGGCCGCGTTTGCCTTTCCTTGCGGGTCGATTTTGCGCCCCTCCTAAACGACATGTTTAAAAGCCAACCCCCGTCTAGGGTCTTGATAGAGGTCAGCGGCTTGGCCGAGACGCCCAGGCTGGCCAAAACCATGTCGCGCTTGGATTCGCTCATCCTTCTGGAAATCGGGGCGACCTTGCCCGAAACCCCCCTTGAAGTCGCCATCCATGGACGGGTGAACCCAAAAGTATTTTTTGAACGTCCCGAAAAAACCAAAGACCCGGAGCTGATCCCTCAAAGCCAGGACTTGTCGTCTTACCAAAGCTTTTCCTATGAAAGTTCCCAAACCCTCGACGAGGGCAAGTGGCGAAGTTTTATCCTGGAAGAGGGGAGCGAATTCGCCCGAATTAAAGGGCAGCTAAAACTGGCCAATGGAGACGCCTATTTTGACTACGTCAGGGGGCGCTCCAATTGGCTACCACCCCTGGAATCGGTTTCGGGTAACCGTTTGGTTTTTGTAGGCCAAAACTTGGATCCCAAAAACCTTCAAGCCAGGTTGGACAATCTGGCTTGCCAACTGGGGCCGCCGGCCCCGGAAGGGCGAGAATAATAACATGGAAAACAAACAAAGCGGATATATGTGGATTATCACCTTGGCGGTCGCGGTTACCGCCTTTGGCATTAACTTCATTCACTTTCAGGTGGCCGGCTTGGCCCCGCTGATTTTCGCCGCCACCCAAGCCACCCCGGTACAATTCGGCTTGATGATGGGTTTGCCCCTTTTGGCGGCCAGTTCCCTGGGCATTCCCTTTGGCGCCCTGGGGGATCGCTACGGGGTCAAACTGATGGTGGCCATTGGGCTGGTAATAAGCCTAATCGGGGCCATCGGCCGTTACGCTTGCGAACCGAACATGGGCACTTATTTTTTCCTGATGTTTTTGATCGGGGTAAGTAACTCGGCCCTAAACGCCAACTTTATCAAAGTTTTGGGCACTTGGCTCCCGGGGCCAAAGGTTGGCCTGGGCGTGGGCTGTTACCTGGCCGGAATCGGCTTGGGCCAATCGAGCGCCATCGCCGTGGGCGGCCGCGCCGAAAGCCTTGGGGCCTCCTTTCAGCTTTCCATTTGGGTGATCGCCATAATTCTCGTTATTTGGCTGGTTTTCCTAAAAGGCGCCCCGGCCGGGACCCCAAAGGCCCCGCCCCAGCCCGTAATCGGCAATCTCAAATATGTCATGTCCAAACCGGCCATCTGGATTGGCGGGTTTTCCATCTTCTTGATGCTGGGGGCCTACGTGACCATGAACGGTTTTTTGGTCAATAGCCTCATAGAAGTTAAGGGCGTCGCTCCCCAAACCGCCGGCATGGCCAGCTCGGTCGTGGCTTTCTCGCTTATGATTGGTTCTTTGATCGCCGCCGCCCTCTGCAAGATGGTGGGCCGCTCCAAGGTTTTTCTTTTTATTTCCGGGGCCATTTCCGGAATCTGCGCCTACTTGGCCTGGAGTATCGACTACGGCACCCTCACGGTCATACTCCTTTTTGGGGTAGGCTTTTTCAGCGGCGCTTTCCTTTCGATCGTATTGGCCGTGCCCATGCTGCTCGATTACATCGGGCCCACCTACGGCGGTAGCGCCGGGGGCGTTTTAAGTACCCTCCAAAGCGGCGGCGGATTCGCCCTGCCTTTCCTACTGCCCCTTATGGCCGGGGGCCAACCCACCGGCGTCTTTAACCTCATCGCCGTGAGTTTTATCCTGATGGCCGTCATCTCCTTATTCTTGCCGGAACTCATGGCCAAAAAAAGCTAGCGCCGGCCATGGCCAAGCCATGGCTTGGGCATGGAAACCATCCGACAAACCAACGACGGGGGCCATTTTGGCCCCCGTTTCGTTTTCCGGTTTTTGTATCGCCGCGCGTTTAGCGGAAAAACGATGAGCCTTTACGTAAAAACGGTTTTAAATTAACCATAAACGCGAACGGCCATTCTGGCCCCGATCCAAGGGGCGGGGGAGAGCCCACCCGACCCCTCGCGGCAACGTTCTTTTTAAGTCTAGGCCAATCAAGGCCTTGGCGCGATCTTAACGTTTTTTTGATTTTTTCCTAATGGACCGGCGTTATAACATATTGTTTTTATGAGTGTTTTATTATTTTCTTGACAAGTGGGGCGAGATGGTTAACAATTAAAATATATCTCATATTATGAACCTATGCTTTGTATTGTGAATCAGGTCGGCCCAAAAGAAATCCCGGGGCTGACTTGTTTAAACCGCGATGAAACTTTATTTAGGCGATGGCCTGAGCCAAAACGGTTCGGTCGTGGCCATGAACGTAATGATTTTAATCATAAAATGACAGAGAATTAGCTTAACCAATACCATCGGTAGGTCCATACACAGACCGTTCTCCCCGATTGTTTTAAGGTAGTCTGGGGCGGCCCAAATTTGGTGACCCAACCCGGTCACCCAAATTGGCGAAATAATTTGGTGACCCAACCCGGTCACCCAAATTGGCCATTGCCCCGCCCTTTTCTGACTATCGTAGACGGGCCCATTGGGAAAACCCTCGCCGGAGGTTTTTCCGCGTTCGCCAAATATCGGGAGAAACCTAGCGCGAGGCCTGAGGCTTTTCGCTCACCAAAAGGAGCCGGCATGGAAAAGCTGGAATTGAACGCTCCCGATCTGGCCGTAATGGTAAAGGCCATGGCCCCAACCCTTTCCGGTTTGACGCCGATAATGGTGTATTACCGAAACGGGGTTGGCTTGGAGCAGGGTTTCGTCTGGCCGGAAGGCCACGTTGGGCTAAGCGATTGGCGCGAGCCGTTACACCTGGAGCCCTTGATGAAAAACGCCTCCAGGCCCGGTTTTTGCCCCCGGGGTTGTTGCTTTGGGGGGCTTACCGACAACGGCGACTTATTGGTCGTCGCCGTGCCCGACGCCTTTCCGGAAAAAAATTTACCCCTCATAGACCTTCTCTGGTTCACGCTGGCCCTTGACATAAAACATCGGCGGCATATCGCCGAACTAAACGAGAGGCTTGAGTTTGAGAAAAGCCTTATCCAATCGCCGTACTCGGGTTGCATAATCTTAAGCCCCGACCTTACGGTGCTAAACGCCAACAGCTTGGCTTGCGAGCTTTTGGGGACCACGGAAGACAAATTAATCGGCGGCAAACTAACCGATTTTGTCCTGTCAAAACTGCTCATCTCCCAGGTATTCTCGACCGGCAAGGCCATCGAGGAACACGACGTCCATATCAAGCTGGCCAATAGGGACATCCATATCGTCAAGACGGCCTTTCCGGTTTTCGGAAAAAACGGGCGGATCATCGCCGCCTTGGACCACTTTCGGGAGGTCAAGCAAGGCCGTCAACTCGCTAAGGGGTCTGCCAATTCCAACGCCACTTTCACCTTTGGGGACATAGTCCATGAAAGCCAAGCCATGTCGGAAGCCGTAAACTTGGGCAAAATGGCCGCCGACAATTGCCTTTCGGTCCTCATAACCGGCGAAAGCGGAACGGGAAAAGAGCTTTTCGCCCACGCCATCCATTTGGCCAGTTCCCGGCGCGATAACCCGTTTTTCGTCATCGACTGCGCCTCGATTCCCAAAAATCTCGTCGCCAGCGAGTTATTCGGTTACATGGATGGGGCCTTTACCGGTTGCAAAAAAGGCGGCATGCCCGGAAAATTTGAGCTCGCTTACGGAGGCAGCGTGTTTTTGGACGAATTGGGCGAACTGCCGTTGGATATCCAGCCCCAGTTCCTCCGGGTTTTGCAAAATAAGGAGGTCAGGCGCCTGGGCGGGAAGGTCACGATTCCGGTTGACGTTAGGGTAATCGCCGCCACCAATAGCGATCTGCCCCGGGAAATCGAAAAGGGCAATTTTAGGGAGGATCTTTATTATCGCTTAAACGTCCTGGCCATTCACGTTCCGCCCTTACGGGAAAGGCGAAATGACATATTGGTCTTGGCTAGGCATTTTTTGAAAAAGTACGGCCGGGAGCTCAACAAAAACCATTTGACCCTTTCCGATGAAACCCAAGAAATTCTTCTAAACTACTCCTGGCCGGGTAACGTCAGGGAATTGGAAAACATGATCTCCTTGGCCGTCCATCTAGCCCCCTCGGTGATAGAACCCTACCACCTGCGTTTTCCCGTTCGCCGCGATCCCGGCGGCCAATCAACTTTGGCCATCGCGCCCAAAAGCGAAGGATTCGAAGGCGAGCCGAGCGTTATATCCACCATCAAAGACATCGAGGAGAAAGCTTTCCGCGAAACCATCGCCGCCTGCGGCGGGAACATCACCAAAGCCGCCAAACAATTGGGCGTGGCCCGCAGCACGATTTATAAAAAAATATCCTCCTGGAACTGATCTTTTAGCCCCTTTATGACCGACCTTTTCACTCGTTAAACTTTGGTTAGATTATAATAGTAAAGATAAAGGAAAAATTACATGACCCTCACCGCTTTAAACCTCAATAAGGAATCGGAAGAAAGTAAGCATAACGCCATAGAGAAAGCCTTTACCATTCTGATGTCTTTATTACCAGATAACGATGGCATAAGTACCATAGAGTTAAGCCGAAGCCTGGGTTTTAACAAGGCCACGACTTCCAGAATCCTTAAGATTATGAACGAATTTGGGATGGTTACCCAAAACGTAACCAACAAAACGTACTCATTGGGGCCGTCGATCATAAAATTATCCTTAGCCCTCCAGAAATCCCTGAACTCGGGTTATATTAGTATGGCCCGTCCTTTCATGGTTGATTTGAGAAAAAAAACCGGCCAAACCGTGACCCTGGAAATCCTAAACGGCCATAATGTCATGATGGGCTGCGTGGTCGAAGGGGACATGTCCGTAAGGGTGGCCGGCCAAGCCGGGGACAGCGTGTGTTGGAACACCACCGCCGGCATGAGATCCATCATGGCCTTCTCGGACGAGAAATTCGTAAACGAGATGCTGGCCAAACCCATGAAGGCCCTGACCCAATACTCCATCACCGACCCAAAACGCTTTCGGGCCGCCCTCAAAAAGGTCCGAAAAGATGGCTACGCCCATGAAGAGAGCGAAGTCATCGTGGGCTTTGACGCCCTGGGGACGCCGGTTTTCGGCTTTGACGGCCGGCCCATGTTCGCCATTTGCCTGGTTGGGCTAACTAACTTCATTAATTCCAACGAGGCCACCTTCGCCGACGCCCTTAGGCAAACGGCCAAGGAAATCTCCAAAGCCTTTATGTACGACGGTTGAATTTAACCCAAATCCCAAGGTCTTTTTTTCTCTAAATCTCCCTAAAAGTCGATATAAGCGCTGCCGTTATCAACCATGATCAAAGGCCCTTGACCGCGAAGAAGAACCAAAAATAACCCTCTGGCCATGGCCGGTTAACGCTTCAAGCGTTAACCGGCCATGGTTTTTGGAAAATTCGCGATTTAACCGTCTTGATTAACGCCTTAAATTTTTGTCCTTTTCCAAGCCCTTGGTTTTCGAGGGGGGCATCAGTCAAGGCTTGGAGCCGCCATATAACCTACGATCCAAACGGAGGATGGTCCGGCCAAAGATTATCAAAGACGCCAAAGACATGATTCCCGCCAATACGAGGCCGGTTTGAAAAGAGCCCGTATAGTCCTTGCCGTTACCCAAAATTAACGTCAAGGCGACGTTGGCTATGTTCGCGATCATGTTCATGAATCCCAAAGCCGTGCCCATATAGGCGCTCTCCATAACCAAGCCCCCAAGGTTAAATATCGGTCCATAATTTAGGCCGCTTACGGCGGCGAGCATAAAGCCCAAAATTAAGGCTAACCAGATATGGCCGCTTAAACCCAAGCCAACGTAAAACAAGGCCAAGGCCAAAACGACCCCCATGATGGCCGCGCCCCTACTGACCAAGCCCAAAATTAGCCCCGAGCCGGAGCGGCTAAGGGTGCCGATTACGAGGATTACGATGGTGGCCGTCATCCAGAAGGTTATGGGGCGGCCGGATTTTTCCGACAAGATGGATGGCAGCCATTGGCCGAGGTTATTCAAAGTTCCGTAGGAAAAACCATGAAGTAAGCCCAAGGCCCAGATTTCTTTGGATTTGACGATCATAGGTAAGGCCGTCCGGAAAAGTCCCCGCCAGGACGCCCCGGATTTTTGGTCCGATTTTGGCTTGGCTTCCCTAATGGCCGGCGAGGCCACCAAGACCAAAAGGAACATGAAGGCGCATAACCCGTAAGCCCACTTCCAAGACAGCCCGCCCCCAAACGAGAGGCATAGATAAGGCAAAACCGTCCCCAAACAAAACGACCCGCCCTGGTAGCCTTGGAATTTGGCTATTTTGTCTGGCGGGGCCAGTTGGCCGATAAGCTTTAAGACCGCCAAAAAGTTAAGGCACGTGCATAGCCCAAGGGCCAGGCGGGCGACTATGGCCAGGGCCAAGCTGGCCTGGTCCAAAAACGGCGCCAGATTGGAGGCGATGGCCACGACGCTGGAAACGACCAACGATTTATGGGGACCAAATTTATCGATAATG
>JAITLH010000063.1 GCA_031277995.1 Deltaproteobacteria bacterium | reverse complement strand
TTTGCCTGAGAGCTTGGGCCCAAAACGGGCACCCTTTTGACTGAGAACTAGGGGTGAAAATGGCCCCCATTTGCTTGAGAACTTGTGGTTAAAACGGCCCCCTTTTGCCTGAGAACTTTGGGTAAAGGCCAAAAAACCGGGCCCTTTTGGGTGGGAACTTAGGTTGATTCGGAAGAGTTGGAATATTTGGGCTAGATTGTTGGGGGTAAAGCGAAAAAAAGGGCGAGGGGGTTTGGGGATCGGGAAGGGAACGCTTATTTTGGGGGGATCGTTAGGGCTAGATTGAAAAAAGGGCCGGGGTTACTTGTTGACCGGGAAAAGAACGACTTTACCGGCCAGGTCGTCGTCGGTAAAAACGGCCAGGGATACGGCGATTGAGGGCATGGTCAGGGTTTGGGGAAGGGACGGGGAAAAAGAACGGCCGCCCAAGGTGTATCTGGGATTGACTAAATCCAGGCGATTGTCTAGGAGGACTTCCTTGACGGTTACCTGGGTTCCGGGCTTAAGGCCCCAGCGTTGGCCCAGGGCCAGGACTTTCTCGGTGCCGTTGGCTTCCAAGGTCACCGATCTTAGGCGCGGTTCCGAGATTTCCAAATAGGCCGCGGCCAGAAGTTTGGGGCCGTGTTCGGCGCCCAGTTGGTAAACCCGGCGGCCGTGTAATTCCATGGCGAATCTGGGGATCATGTTTTTGGAGGTGTCGGCCGTGGTGCCCTTGTCGTTACCGGTGGTGTCACCGGGGCGGCCAATAAAACCCCTTAGATTCATGACCGTGTCCGAGGGGATCGGCGAGACGGTTTCCAAATCCACCATGGTTACTTTGGCCCCTTGCCTTAGGGTTAAGGTTTCCGATGGCCTTAGGATAACCCTCTGGCCGTCCACTTCCAAAATAAAACCGGAGACGCCGTTTACGGAACTAACCGGGGCTACGCCGCCTTGGCCGTTTAAGTTTTGATCCGCGGCCAGGGAAGCCAAGCTTCCGGCGGCGGCTATGGCCGGGCCGGCCTTGTCAAGTTCGTTTAGGGTTAAGGTCGGTTTGGGCTTGGTCTCGGAAGCCTCGGGCGGATTCATTGGGGGCATGGTCATGCCCGGGAGCCAGCCCGCCCCGGCTCCCACGACCTCGACTTGGCTGGCCAATAGGAGTTTTGGCGTGGTGTCGGTCGAATCGGCCGGCAAGAGCCGTAGGGAAATCTGGCCAAAAGTCTCGTTGTCTTTCCTGGCTATGACCTTGGTGGGTTTTTCTATGACTAGCGGCATCCTGATGTCGTTTAGACTTCCCACGCCCAGGACGTCAACGGAAAGTCCACGATCATAGGTGGCTCCGATATGAACAACTTCCACGCTATCGCCGGGGGCGATCATAAGGGTCTGCCCGTCGGCCACGGCCACCGGAAGCTCGCCGTTTACCGAGATTACCATATACTGGAGGATGGGCGGATCAAGATTGATTCTGGGCTGTTCGGGGATGACACCGTATATTTGCATAAAAGCGTTGACGGCTAAATTATGTTGATGGATCTTCATCTCCAAGGAAGGCAGCTGTTTGGAAGTTTCTATTCCGTAGGCCGGGATGCCCAGTTCTGTCAAGGCGTAGAAACTGGCCGATTTCCTCTGCTCCTTATGGATGGAATCCTCGCTTAAGGTATCGTGATTGGCGAACCTAAATTTATAGCGTTCCTCGGGTATGTCTTCGTTAATCAAATCAATGGCCCGGCGGGCGTCGTCGCCTAGGCGTATTACTTGGTTGGTTTTGGGATTGACGTAAACTTCGGCGTCGGCGATGATGCATTGGCCAAAACGGGTTGGGTTTTCCATTTCGTTTTCCCAAACCGTCCTAAAAAAGCCGGAACCGTCATGGAGATTTAAAAACAAATCGCTTTCGGCCATGAGGTTTTTGATGATTTCAACGCGGTCGCGGTCGGGATCTTTTTCTTGGACCCCGGCGAACTTGCGGTTCATGTCCCCGTCGGGCCCGCGTTCGAACAATATGATCGACTTAAAATTGGCCCGAGGCACCACGATGAGATTGCCCCTTTTTAAGGCCATGTCAACGTAGAGATCGGCCGACATAAAACCGCCGGGCTCGTCGCCTTGGATTCCGCCCATGACCATGATGGTCGGGCCTTCGAGACGGCCGTAGATCTTGTAAATAACCAATTCTTGCGGGGTGCCCTCAAAGTAGACGATATGCTGGCGATCTGAGCGATCCTGGGCGGCGAGGGGACCGGGAAGAGTCAAAAAAACAAAGACTAAAAACCAAAAACAACGACGGAAAGTTTTTAGGAAATTTCCATCGTCACTTTTGGGAGTTTTAGTCTGGTAAGTTATTAGGCCGCGCCAGGGCATCATTGATCCTCAATCAAAATTTTCTTGCGAAAAACCAGTTCCTTGGTTTCTTCTTCCCACGAAGCGACCTCGGCGTTTACGATCTTGGCCCCGTCGGGGATGTTGGCTTGCGCCCTGACCAGCTTTGAGGCGATGATGTTGTATTTTGAACCCAGCTCCCAGCCTTGCTCCGGTTTGGTAAGATCCGTGGGCGGGGCCGAGGCCAAGGAGATTTTGCCGTTGGCGTCGCTTATGGCCAGGACCACAAGGACCCGGCCCTTAACCCGTTGTCCGGGTTGACCGTCCTGGCGAATGAAAAAAGTGACGTTTCCTTTGGGCGAGACTTCAAAGTCGCTAATGTCCAGGGAATTTGAATCCGCGACTTCACCTATGGCCGTATGCCAGGTCTGCCAAGCCGCCTGGAGAGCGTCTCCCGGATCGATTTGGGGGTCAACTTGGGCCGGGGGCGGCGCGGCCGCGGTTTGTTCGCTTGTTTCGGGATCTTCGCCGCTTTGGCTAGCCTCGGCGGTCAGGTCCTCAGGGTTAGCGGCGATGGGCGCCGTGGGCTCCGGGACTCCGATAAGCCCGACTTCGCTGTCGTCGGACTCGGACATAACTATGGCCTTGTCGAGGATCTCCAAAATCCTTCTGGCCTCTTCCGGGGCCATGGACACGGTTTCTTTGTAAGATCGTAACTCGTTAAATTTGGTCACGTTGTGGAGCTTGGAATCTAAAGTGTCTCTTTCCAAGGTCAGGTCAAAAAATTGATGGGTTAGAAAGGCCAAGGCGACCAAAATAAGGATTGACAAAATTCCCAAAATCCAAAAGAAACTGGGCGAAAAGCTTAGGCGGCGGGTTTGGCCGTCGGCGCTCAAAACCAGAATATGAAGTCTTTTAGGACCCTGATCTCTTCGACCAAAGTTTTTTAGTGCGCTATTGTTGGGAAAATCCGACAAAAGGGCTCCTTTTTTTGGCGGCCAAATTTGAGATTATTAACGCCCCATTAAGGACGTTGTTAGAAAAGTTTCAGATAAAATCTGCCATTAATTGATCCAAGTGGGCAAATTTCAGATTGCTAACATCCCATTTAGGACGTTGGAAGAAAAGTTTCTGATACAATCTGCCGTTGTTTAACTTAGGCAGCCAAATATAAGTGAATTAACGCCCTTTAAGGGCGCCGATAGAAAAGCACAGGAATAAGGTAGCTAACGTTTGACCCAATGGTCAAAATTTACAGTATTAACGTTCTTTTAAAACGTGGGTTAAAAAAACTCGAAGGCAATCCGGTTTTAATTAACCCCGGCGACTAAATATAGAATGTCAATACGTTTTTTTAAGGCGTGGGTTGAAAAGCTTCGGAAACAATCCGCCATTGTCCGTCCCTGGCGGCAAGTTTTAGGGTTTTGATGCCTCGATCCGCGTATCGTTCGCTTTGGTAGCGCTGATCGAAGGTGACGGTGGCGTTTTCGCCGCTAACGTTTATTTTTACGTCGCTGGCCTCCACGTATATTTCCCCGGCTTCCTGGAACCTACGGGCGCGATAGCGCTTGAAGGAATTTAAGTGAAGATTCAAGTCTTTAAACAAAAAGTCCGGGGCGTAAAAAGAAAAGTAAGCCGTTTCGTTCTTGGATGACCAAGCCTGGATCCATTCCTCCAAAAGCGATTGGGCCGCCTCGGCCGTTAAACCGTCAACCGAATCGGACCCTTCGGTTTCGTCCTGGGCTTGCCCCCGAAGGCCATCCATGGAGAGCGAAGCCATAAGCGACGGGGATTCCTCCAGCTCGGCCTCAACCTCGCCTTCGGCCTCGGCCTCGGCCAAAACGTCAGGCTCGACTTCGCCCGCTGGGCTCTCCATCGCCGCCTCGGTTTGGGCAACCTCGCCGGCTTGATCGCTGGCCTCGGCTAAATTCGCCGTCTCGTCTAGGCCGGGAGGACTTTCGTTTTCGGCCTGCTCCAAAGTTCCCCCCTGGCTTGGTTCGGGGCTTGGCTGGGAGCTGACAGGGGCCAGATCGCTTTTGTCATCGTTTAAATTTTGGGCGCCGGCAGTGGCCAATGAGCCGCCGGCCGCGACCGAAACGCTCTTGGAGCTGGCCGGGATTAAAGTCGCGTTTCTGGGGCCAGAACCGGCCGAGACCATGGTTCCGGTCGAGGGCGTGTCCCTGGTCACCCGCGAGGGCTCTTCCTGGGGGCTTAAGCTGGCTAAGACCGTCACTTCAGGCGACTGGGCGTCCCTTTGGTTGGTTCTTTGTTCCAAGGCCGCCCGGGCCGACTCATCGGCCGCCGCCTGGGCTTGGGACTGGTTTTGGGAAGCGGTATTTTCAGCCACCAAAGTAACCGGGCTTGGCAATATGGCCCCGGCGGAGGCCTCGGCCACCGGGTCCGAGAGTTGGGCCACCGCTAAAGGAGGCGTGTTTATGGCCGCTTCTTTTTGGGCTGCGGTCAGCCACTTGGCCGGAGGGGGGCCGGGCAGGGGGCCGTATTCCTCGGCCACGATTCTCCAATCGCCCACCTGGCCCTTAAGGTAAAGCCTTTTGTAACCAAGCGATCTAAAACGGGAATCGCCGTTGTAATCCTGGGTAAAGGTAACGATGACGGTATCGCGGTGACGGTAAATTCTTAGATCTTTGATTTCGATGTTTATGGTCTTGTAACCGGCGGCCACCCTGGTTTTTCTGTCCATCCAGCCTTTGTAAGAAAGGCCGTCGGAGTTATAAAACTCGGTATCGTAAAAGGTCGAGTAGGTGGGGATGTTTTTTGAAGACCAGGCCACTCGCCAGTTTTCGACAAAGGCGGCGATGTCGTCGGCCTGCTGTTTTAAATCATCCTTGGTCAGGAAATTGACCTTGTCGTAGACCACGATCGGGGTGTCCCGAAGCTTGATTTCATCTTCCAGCGTGGCGATGTCGTGGTTTTGTATTTCTATGCAGCCCTCGGAATCGTAATCGACCAAGGGTTTATTGATGCCGTGGGCCCATATGCCATCCCCGCCCCGGCCGATTTTTCGGTCGTAAAAATTGGGGTAATCCATGGGGTAGGCCAAAATGCCGTAAATGTCCGGTAACTCATGGGGCAAGAGCTTTTGGTTAAAAATGTAATAGCCCTCGGGGGTTTTTTTGTCTCCCCTAATGAGTTTGTCGCCGTGGATCATGCCAGTCGAGCAAGGCAAGATCTTATCCAACCAAACGTTGCCGTTTTCGTCGTGCCGATAAATAAATAGAAGCTGCT
Organism: Deltaproteobacteria bacterium; assembly: GCA_031277995.1. Lineage (GTDB taxonomy): Bacteria > Desulfobacterota > Desulfarculia > Adiutricales > Adiutricaceae > JAIRNQ01. The sequence goes on along the minus strand of JAITLH010000063.1, from coordinate 2,069 downwards.
CGGCTTTGTCGACGACCAAGATTAGGCCGCTTTTTTGCCCGGGGTAAATAATGGCGTCGGGTAAAAATTGATCCGTTTCCTGGGCCAGGGCGCTAGATGACCCCGGGCCCAAAAACAAGCCCAAAGCCAAACCCATGGCCAAGGCCCAAGCCGTGACCCAAGTCATGACCCAGGTCATGACCAAAGCCAACTTGGACGCCTTGCTTGCGGCTCCACTTGGCCCCAATCCGCCGCCCAAACCTCGAAAGAAGTGTCCGCCCTTGACCAAGGGGCCGTTCGAATCCATGGGAATGGAATTACCCACGCATCCGACCTTAGCCAAGGACGAAACGGCAAGAGATTTGGCGACATGAACGGTTGGAAATTCGCGATTCAAGACTTGGACCTTTTGGCTAGATTGATCTCCCGGGTACCGTAGGGACAATCTAGGACAAGTATTGGATTTTCTGTCCATAATCCATCAAAAGAAAAGGCTACAACCCTCTCCCATGGATTAAATACTTGAAAATAATCTACTATATAGTTTTGTTTGATTAATTCTTTATTTTTTGAAGCTGTTTTAAGGCCATTATTGGTTCTAATAGATAGCCTAAAACGATTATCTTTGATGATATCATCCTCGTGAATGTCGCGGGTGTATAAACCCACCAAGACCACGATTCGGCCTTTGGACAGCCAAGAATTGATCTTTTCCATGAAACGAGGGTCGGTGCCCCAGAGGTTTCTGGCCTCGGCCAGGACCCGGTCATCCAAGGGCAAGGCGTTTACGATAAGCGGCAAAACGGAACCGTCGTCGGTTAACTCGTATACCCGGTCGGAAACCAGGGCGCCCTGGATAACCTTAATCCAGTTGCGGTGCCTAGCTTCCAAGGCCCTTCGGCTTGGTTCCAGGGGCCCCGAGGCGCAACCTCCCAAAACCGCCAAAACACAGAAGATAATCAGAGCCTTTAAGACGTGGCCAATATTTCGTTTACCCAATACCATATGAAAAGCCTTATGAAATTCAATTTCAAATTGTCATATTGTACAAATTTAAGAGCTTGTATACAAGAGCCAACGATAAGGGCAAAGTATACGCGGCCAATCGTCAATCGCCGCTGGCTAGTCCTTTAAATTAGGGAACATTTTTTGCCCCCTAATAAAACAAGACCTCCCAAAAAGGTTCTCTCTTCCCGGACTCCCCACCCAAGGTTCGAGCCAAAGGACCATCAAACCAGCCTCCAGACGAGCAAGGTTTCCCCGCTTCCAAAGGCAGCCCCAAAAGGTCGCCTCCAAACCAACCCTAAAGGCAGCCCCGAAAGGTCGCTCCCCAAACCAACCCTAAAGTCAGTCCCGAAAGGTCGCTCCCCAGGCCAACCTTAAAGGCGGCCCGAAAGCCGGTCCCAAAAAACCAAAGTCCATGGCAAATGCCTAAGCCCAATGGCTCCCAAATCCCAAGCGCTCTCCCGGCCTTGACCGGCCAAGTCAAAACGCGCCAAAGGAGCGAATAAGCGGATTCAAAATTGGGCTCCAAAAGAAACTTGACGGTAGGCTATTTTGCTTTAAACGTAGAATATGTTTAAATAATTTTGGTAAAAAAACCCCCACGGGCATAGGGCCCCGTGAGGGTTATTACAAGGAAGTTCAAAATGATTAAACCAATATAAAATTACCAAAAAACAAGTGAAAACGCAAGGGTTATTTTTTACCTTTACGTTTTCAGCAGTTAAAGATCAGGCGCGGTTTTGTATTTTGGGTATTCTAGTTAAGCTTAGGGCTAGGCCGTTTTTGGCAAAAAAAAAGCCCCCGCGGGCATAGAATTCCCGCAAAGGGCTGTTACAGTTGAAATTTTATTATACCGGAAAAAAAAAGGAAACGCAAGGGATATTTTTTCCCTTTAAATTTCCGGTGGTTAAAGATTAGGCGCGGTTTTGTATTTTGGGTATTCTAGTTAAGCTTAGGGCTAGGCCGTTTTTGGCAAAAAAAACCCTCACGGGCAAGAATTCCCGTGAGGGCAATAATAACCTAAACGATTTAAATTATACCGAAGAAAAAAGAAAAGGCAAGGGTTATTTTTTCCCTTTACAGTT
>JAITLH010000240.1 GCA_031277995.1 Deltaproteobacteria bacterium | reverse complement strand
GATTACTTGGGTTACCCAGGGCTTTAGGCATTCCACAAACGCCTCATAGCCGGGCCCTAGGAGATGGACCCCGTCTTGGGTCATGCGGTCCGGGAGGAAACCGTCCGAACCGGCCAGGGCCTTATGGACGTCCACGTATTCCACCCTAAATATCTTGGCCAGATGGGATAGTTTTTGGTTGGTATACTCTATATGATTGGAGATTACCGATGGGTTTTTTCCGGCGAGTTTCTTCCGGTTAATCGGGAGAAGGGAGCAGACGACGAGCCTGGATAGCGGTGACATCAGGGCCACGGTTCTCCATATGAGAACGTGCCTTTCAATCAAGTCGTAGAAATACCTCGTTTGCAAAAGATCGTTTATGCCAACTTCCAGAAAGATTATTTCTGGCTTATGGCCGCAGGCGTCTTTGACCCGGCCCATGACGCCAAAGGAGTTGTCCCCGCCCCGGCCCAGGTTTACGACTTTGGCCTCGGGGTCTAGTTTATCCCAACCATCGTGGTAAGCGAATAGGCTGTCCCCCAAAAGGACGATGGTTTTTTCGTTTGGTTCCATTGACATTACCCGCGAAACAAGGCCTTTTTAGCCAACCCAAGCCGCGTCGGCCCAAGGCTTCGTTAAAAAATGATTTTTGATTTTAGCACGGTTGGGCCTTAAGCCAATAGAAAAAAATCGACCCTTTTCGCCCTTACTCCCTTTCGCCCTTTGGCCACCTCCCCTTTCGCGATTCGCCCTTTCCCCATTGGCCTGACGCCCTTTGGCTTAAGGCTTTGGCCCCGAACGCTTAAACCCGGTTCGGAACCTTTTTTGGTTCCGAACCGGGGAGGGACGCCCTTAGAGACTGGGGAGAAGGTGGAAGGAGAGATTGACAAGAATCAGGGAGGAAGGATTAAGCGTTGAGATCTTTGAGACCAAGGGCGGTCCTCTTCGATTGTAAAAGTTCGGCCACGTTTTGAACCGCGGCCACGGGGTCGGGTTGATACCTTAGGGCCCCGCCGTACTTTTCGGCAAAATATACGGCCAGAAAGTCAGTGAACATGGGAAGTCCTTGGATGGGGAGGGTTACCCCCAAAACCACGTCGATCCCGGAAGCGGCGAAATAAAAACACACGGCCACGATCTGCTCGCTGGTCCAGCCGGGGGCGGCGACAACGGCCGGGATGTCTTTCATGCCGCCCAAAAGTCCCGATTTGGCCAGCTCGCTTAGGGCCAAAAGGAGCCTGGAATTATCCACGCAAGAACCAAGGTGTATTACCGGCGGGAGGCCATGTTTTTCGCAAAAGGCCTTAAGTTTGGGGCCGGCGTCTTTGGCCGCTTCCAAGGATAATAAGCCCGCCCGGCCGCAGGCCATGGCCGCGCAACCCGTGGTCATGACCAAGGTGTCGTCTTTTATTAAGCCCCGGGCCAGATCGACGTGGGGATCCTCGCCGCTCTCGCCGGGAACGGTCCGAACGTTATTGCAACCCACGATTCCGACCACCCCCTTAATCTCCCCATCGGCTATGGCCGAGGCCAAGGGGCCCAAAGGCCCGGAGCCGTTGGCCTTAAAAATTTTACCCAAAGCCTCCAAGCCGTAACCGGCCATGACGCCGGACTGGCCCTCGGGGATATTGACCTCCTTACGGTTGGCGAAGTTATCCGCGGCTATTTTCAAAATTTCTTTGGCCCGGTCGCCGACGTTTACGTCGCTGACCTCCATGGCCCGGCTATGCCCTCTTTGATCGAATTTGGCCTTGGCCAAGGTGGTGATAAGCTTAGTGTGATAGCACTCGCAAATCTTGCCCAGGCCTTCCATGGCGCACTGGGCGTCAACGACCAAAACCTCGACCGCCCCGGTAACCACGGCCAACTCCTGCTGCAAATAGTCCCCGGCCCCGGCCAAACCATGGCGCTCCTGGATCTCGGAGCCGGTGGCGCACAGGCCCGAGATCTTAATCCCCTCGGCGCCCTTGCCTTTGGCGTAGGCCACCATGTCCGGTTCCTTCGCGGCTTGGATAAGCTTTTCCGCCAAAAGCGGATACTGGCCGTGAACGACAACGTTGACCTCGGTTTTGGATAAGGTGCCCAAATTTATCGACGATTCCCTTGGCTCCGGGGCCCCAAACAAAATGTCCTGTATCTCGGTCGCGATGATCGAGGAACTCCAACCGTCGGAAATGGCGCATCTAACCCCCTGAAACATGAGGTTTCGATAGTCCTGATCGACGCCCATGTGGGTCCTATGCATGATCTCCACGGCCTCGCGGTTAATGCCCCTGGGCTTGGCCCCTTCCCGGGTCCATCTTTCGTAGGCGTCCTTTGGGGCCAGCTTTAAAAACTCCAGCTCCCCGTGCTGTCCGCCCCACTCCTTAAGGCATTTCTCGGCCACTTCTTTGGCCAGGCCCTGGATTTCCATATCCCCGTAACCGTCAAGGCCCAAATTTTTGCCCATGTTTCTTAACTTTTCTTCGTCCTTAACCGCGTACTCGCCCGTTACCCCGTTTCCTATGTCCTGAAGCGTTTCCACCAAATCGAGCCCGTGATCCGAATGGGCCGCGGCCCCGGCCGCTATCATCCTCGTGAGATTTCTGGTCACGATGGTCTCCGGGGTGGCCCCGCATAGCCCAATTCTGGTATCGGGTTCCGTCCCGTCCTTTATGGCCTTGGAAAGCGGTATCCTGCATGGCCCTTGCGAACAAATCTTGCAACAAATCCCCTCGGTTCCTATATTGCAAGGTTTCATCTTGGCCGCCCGGTCAAAAATCGTCCCCTGCCCCCTGTCCCTGGCCAAGCCCAGCATTTGCAGGGTAACGGGATCCCCGCTTTCGGGCTTGGCCGCCGGTTTTTTGGGCGCCGCTTTTTCCTCAGCCTCGGCCTTGGGCGCCTCCGGCGCCGCCGGCGCCGCGGGCGCCTCTTTTTTGGGCTTAAGGCTCTCCTCCAAGGCCGCTTTGGCTTTCAAGGCCGACTCGGCCTTATCCTTGGCCGCCTTTAAAGCCGTTTGCAAGGCCGCTTCCAAAACGGCCAATTCTTGGGCCGCGCTGTTAGCCGCGACCTCTAGTTCTTTAAGCTTGGAACTTTGATCTTCACTCATATTGGGCTACCTCCCAGACGAAAAAACGAAAAAAACAATCCAATCGCCACCCCCTCAGGGCCTCGACCAAACGATTGCCCCATGGGCCTAAATAAAAAAAACCGCCCCGGGGTTTAGCCCCCAAAGCGGCCTTCGTGACCTGGCGAAATACCAAAAAAAACCGCCCGGGTGCTACCCAAAGCGGCCTTCATGACCTGGCGAAAAAAAATGCGGCGAAAAAAAACCCGTTCCGAGGTTAGCCCCCAAAACGGTCTTCGTGACCTGACAAAATACCAAAAAAAACCGCCCGGGTGCTCCCCAAAGCGGCCTCCATGACCTGGCGAAATCCGAAAAAATCCACTAAAGACAACTAAATAAGCTTCGGGTTCCTCCCAAAGTAGCCTTTAACTTGTCAATATATAAAACCAAGACTAAAAATAAAAAAACCGCTTCGAGTTCAACCCGAAACGGCCTTCATGATACCATCAAAATATAAACCCATAGTCAAGATTAAAAATAAAGGCTTTGAGTTCCTCCCAAAGTGTCCATCTTGACACGTCAACTCCCACCAAAAAAATTCAAAAGCGTAAGAGAGCTATATTTCCCCAAATGAAAACGGGAAAATCATCTTTTCGCATATTAATCGAGTGGATTTTTGTTATCATACTTCAATTGGCTTAAAAACGCAAGGGTTTTTTAAGGCCCAGGCTAACGCAATCCAACGGCTTGGTCGCTAACAAGTCAAAGCCACGATGGCGACTTTGTCCCTCTGGGTACCTTAGAGGCAAAATTCCCTTATATTGCTTGGTTACTTCAAATTTTCCACGGCAATTAGTTCTTTGTCAAGTTATTTTGTTAAAAACGATCGTCTAATTAATAAATTACCTAGGTGCCTAATACACATGTCCCCACTAAAAGATAAACTTTCTTATCCACTCTTGAAATCTTAATTAATTGGGATTATACTTAATTTATCGTGAAAATCCTATTGGGCTGTTTCTTTAAACTTAAGCCCACGGCCGATCCTAAAAGCTCTCCCCTAAAGTTCCCATTATTAGGAATCCAAAATAGATGTCCTTTTCCCAGATTTTAAAAAAATACAGAAACCAAGCCTCCTCAGAAAGCGAGAAGGGGGCCAGCTTTGAAAAGCTCATGGTTAATTTTCTTAAGACCTACCAGGTCTATGAGCAAAGCTTTGAGCGGGTTTGGCGATGGCGCGATTTTCCCTTTCGTCACGAAATAAGCGGGAAAGATATCGGCATTGACTTGGTGGCCAAAACCACCGACGGGGAATACTGGGCCATTCAATGCAAGTGTTACCAAGAGGACGCTTACATCAATAAAAATAGCCTGGACAGTTTTTTGGGTCCAAGCGGCAAAACCTTTACCGACGATTCGGGGAGCAAGGTCAGTTTCGCCAATAGGCTTTTCATTTCGACCACGAATAACTGGAGTTCCGAGGCTTCGTTCGAGCTAAGAAACCAGATCATACCCTGCACCAAACTGAGTTTGTCCGATCTCGAGAGCGCCCAAGTCGATTGGAAAAAACTGGACCAGGGTTTATTTGGAAACCAGTCCTGCCTACCAGGTAAAAACCCCTTACCCCACCAAACCAAGGCCCTTAGAGAGTACGACAATCATTATAAAACATATGACCGCGGTACGCTAGTTATGGCCTGCGGGACCGGAAAAACATATACTAGTCTGTTAATGGCAGAAAAAGAGACTCAAAATAAAGGTCTAGTGATATTTTTCGCTCC